>DATMOE010000309.1:0-7750 GCA_035568435.1 Herbaspirillum sp.
ACGATTGTTGGTGTTGTTGGTGTTGTCGGCCGGTTGCGCGCCGAATGCGGAAATATTTTGTTCCGTAATGGACGCCGCGCTGTCCAGATACAGAAGGTTTTCGATAAATTTGGCGTTGGCGTCGGCGTGCAGCAGGTTCACCAGCGATGCCGGTCCATTATGATCGGCGTAGTACGTTTCCTGCGCCCCATAGTCGGCGTTGAGCGTTAAATTCGGTCCCTTTGTCGCAACGGAGATAGAGGGTATTGCTTGTGTGACAAAATCGCTTTTTGCCTGTTCCCTGGGCGTCAGGTTGACGTTGTCTGTATAGGTTTCGCTCACCCAAATGCTGGGCGTGATCGTCCATTGCGCGGCATGGCTCGCAGGCGATAGTAAAAGCGCGGCGGCGGCGATCGAATAGACCTGCAAGAAAATGCCCGAGCCATCCGCCTCGGACGAGCGCCGTTTAATACGGTTCCCAATATCCATATTGTTTTACCCCAGGGAATAATCTGCTTTTGTTGTAGACCAAATTGATGTTTGCGCATCCCTTGAGTTGATCAAGTGAGGCTTTCACTTCTTGTTGTGTGGTCGATTCGGCTTCTACGATCATGACGATTTGTCCCATTTTGCTAGCCAGTACATGCGCTTCGCTGGTCACCAGCAGAGGGGGGGAGTCGAAAATGACGATCCGATCCGGGTAGCGCGTTGCGATTTCTTCCAGCAGGATATGCATAGACTGGCTTGCCAGTAATTCTGCGGAGTGACTATGGCTTTTCCCCACCGGTAGAACGCTCAGTGTGTCGACATTGGTTTTCAGCATGACATCGGCCATGTCGAGTTTTTCGTCAAGCAGGATATCCATCAGGCCGCCGTCGGCTTCTATTCCGAGGGTACGCAGCACGGAAGGGCGCGCCACATCGACGTCGACGAGCAACACGGTATGATCCAGTTCCATTGCGATGCTTAGCGCCAGGTTGATGGAGCAAAAAGTTTTTCCTTCGCCCGGCAAGGAACTGGTGACCATGATCAGGTTACCGGGGTTGCCCGTGGTGTTCTTGGCGTCGAATGCATTTTTGATCAATGGGCGCTTGATCATCCTGAACTGCTCCGAGATCAAAGATCTGCCGCCGCTCGCGGTGATAAATCCCAGTTCGCTCAGGTGCACTAGATTGATGTCTATCTTCTTTGGCGCAGTGTGCCGGGCTCGGCTGGGCGCTTGATCGATGACCGGCGTCCCAGCCGACTTCGGTTCCGGTGCGATGGCTGTTTGTGCACCCGGTTGCGGCGCCGCTTTGCCGTTGCCCTTATCAAGCCTGCCCGCTGCTCTTTCAATAATGCTCATGCGCGCTCCCACTGTTATTCGGTGTCGTCATAATTTAAGCAGCAACAGTAACGCCATTGAAACTGCGTAGGCGGCCACGAGGGTGCCCACGGATGCGCTAAAAAGCAGGACGCCACGCTTGCGCTTGATGATTTCGGCCGACGTCCAATTCATTGCGACAGCACCCAGCACAGTCAAACCGGTAACCTCCTGCAACTGACTCTGCGTCAGGAAGACAGGTTTTGCCTGGCTCATGAGCAGCGGCAATCCAATTCCCATCGCCAAGGCTGCAACGAATATGAATGAGAACAGCTGGGGCCGGTTCGGACCGGCAGGTGTGCGCGGTACGGTTGGCGGATCGATGACCCTGAAAGTCATCAAATCGGTTGCGGAACTGAGATCGCCGGACAGTTTGGCGGCGTCGCGGCGGGTGACCAGTTTTTCGTAATTATCTTTATTGATCTGGTAGTCGCGATTGAGTTGCGTGAACTGCGCTTCGACATCGGGGGCGGCGATGCTCTGTGCTTTCAAGTGGGCGTAACGCGCCGCGTATTCGCCGACGCGTGCTTTCATGCCGGCAACTTTAGCCTGGGCTTCCGTCAACGATACGCTCAGCTGTTGCAGCATGGGGCTATAGTTCGCGCCTGGAACGGCGCCTGGAACTCTGGTTTTCGACTCTTCGATTTTGCGTTTTTCAAGATCCGAGATCAGGCGTTTGGTGCCGATCACATCTGGATGCTCGTCGGTGTATTGGATACGGAGGTCGTCCAGATGTTTGTTCGCCACGTCGATGCGGGTATCGATTTCCGGATTCGGCGCAATGGGCAGGTCATCGGCGGAGCCGCCGCCGGAGAGTTGTTTCTGAATGGCGTTGCGCGCTTGTTCGCTTTCCGCCAGTTCAAGGCGTGCCTGACTTAACGCATCGGCGGATTCTTGCAGCTTGCTGCCATAGTCGCTTCCCTGGCGGGGCAGTAATTCCGCATTTTTTTGCTTGAATCCCTTTAATGCATTTTCCGCGCTGGCCAACTTTTCTTCGTAGCTATTGATCTGGTCGCCGATAAAACGAACGGCCTTGTCAGAGTCCTGCTTCTTGTCGCCGACGCTGCCTTCGACAAAAATGGTCAGCAACGATTGGACGACGTCTTTGCCGAGTTTTGGATTTTCGTTGTTATAAGTAATGGTGTAGATATCGTCGCGTCCGGTCTGCGTAATTTTGATGCGGGAGCTAAGGTCATCGATCAGCTTTTCCTTGTCGTAGACCGTATTGGCCTTGATGTCCAGATCCGCCATGCGCATCACACGTTCCAGATTCGGGCGGCTCAGGAGCGTGCGGCTCATAATCGATACCTGTTGTTCAACATTGGGAACGGTGGTCATGCCCGCCAGCAGAGGTTTCAGAATACTTTGCGTGTCGACATATATCCGGGCGGAGGCCTGGAAGTCGTTCGGCAATCGATACACGATGATGCCGCCCACGACCAGCACAATCCAAGCTCCCGATACGGCGATCCATCTGTATTTCCAAACGCCTTTTAGATGCGATAAAAGCTGCGATATTAGGTCCGCCATTTGAACTGTTTCTCCGTGATATGCAGTCGTAGAGCGATGAAAATGGTTTGGAACGCAGACATCCCGACCGGGACGATCGTTAATATCGTTGTTGGATGTGATTTGGAAATGACAACATTTCCCCTGCTTTTTTTTCTAAACCCTTCTGGGCATTTCAAATTTTGCGACTAGCTACTTAGGATTTCGTTTTTTATTTCAGTATCCAACAACAGTACGCATGCATCGAACAAGTGAAAAATGCCTTACCACAATATTTTTGGCAGTCCTGCCGTCAAGTAATGACGCCGCAGTTTTTAATAATTTCAGCGATCATATCATCAGGTTTCAGCTGTTTGGCTGTTTGTCGGATGAAATGGTTCCGAGAATAATTTTTCCCATATTTTCGCGCAACAATGCAACACGTCCGGCAATTTGGCCCAACAGATTCTTGATGTGACGCGCACCCAAATGTCGGACCGCAGACACGGCGCCGGGCAAGGTATGCGGGTTAAATGCGACTATCCCCCAGCGCTCGCGCCGATGCGACATCCAGTCTCGCTTATAAGAATCGTCGCCGGTTAGATAATCCACTTCGCCAACCTTGTCGACGTCGATCACATGTTGCATCATGCTGGCCGTCAGTAGCGACCCTGCGGATAAATTTGAAAACCGTTCGTCGTAAGCTAGTTTGAAGATGGAAGCGACCTGATTGTGGACGATCCAGATTTGTGCCGCCGCGGGTTTATCGTCGATATAGGCAATCCCCAGGCGCAACCATCCTTGTTTGGCGCAAAGACGAATGAGTCCCGGAATAAACGATGGAAAGGGTTCCGGTGTCTTCCAACTGGAATTGTAAATTTGTTGGTAGTCGGAGATTCCTTGATCCAAGTTCTCGCCGGTCGATATAGTGACGCGCAGGCGTTTGGCCAGAGTCAGTTTCCGGGATTGGCGAATCAAAGTGTGGCGCAGCTTTGACGGCAAGCCATCGAAATAAGTTTTATAAGATTGTCCGCCCACGTTCAGATACCAATTTCCGAAGCAAAAATAACGCTGGACCAGCATGCCGCCGGCTAGCAGCGCAGTCGACAGATCGTGAAACACATCGTCGTCGATGGCCAGTGGATGCAGGTCGATGGAATCCCAATGCGGCTTTTCCCCGATCATCGCGCCAACGACGGAAGCGAGTATGTTTCCCATGCCGGTACTCACTTGCCCGGCCACCGGGCCGCTCAGGGAGGTATAGCAATTGGCCAGCGAAGTCAGCCGGCGCGTTTTCATGAGTTTGCCGTTTGTCTCTTCATACATCGGCAGTATCAGGCAAGGCCGGGCATCGCGCTTGACGCCGTAAATGCGCAGACGTTGATACCGTTCAAGGGTCGTTTCGACGAGTAGCGCGAACCAGGGGAGCGTCAGCGAAAAATCGTTCGCGGCGGCAGCGTCGTCGAATAAATCCAGGAACACTTCGGGCAAATCCTCGAAACGTCCATAAATGTGGATGGAGCTCATGCCTTTAGCCGCCGATCTGTCGTGTCAACGCGTAGACGCGAGATGACTTATGTACCAATCTATTGCCTGTTTCAGGCCTTCCTGGATGCGGTGCGTAGGTTCGTAACCGAGTAAATCTCTGGCCTTCGAGATATCGGCCTGAGAATCCTTGATGTCGCCGGGACGGAATCCGACGTATCTGGGACGGTAATCTTGAAGACTCGGAAATTTTTCTAACAACAGCGATCGCATCATTTCGAACAACTGGTTCAGGCTGGTGCGATCGTTCAACGCAATATTAAATACCTGATTGGCGGCTTTCTTATCGGCTGTGGCAGCAAGCAAATTGGCCTGTATCACATTGTCGATGAAGCAAAAATCGCGGCTTGTTTCGCCATCGCCGTTGATGCTCAGCGGTTCGTTCCTGATCATCGCGGTAATCCATTGCGGAATGACTGCCGCGTAGGCGCCATTCGGATCCTGCCGCGGCCCGAATACATTGAAGTATCGCAGTCCGATTGTCTCCAGGCCGTAGCAACGGCTAAAGACGCCGGCATACAGCTCGTTGACATATTTTGTCACCGCGTAAGGCGAGAGTGGTTTTCCGATGTTCGATTCGACCTTCGGTAAGTCTGGATGGTCGCCATAAGTTGAGCTCGATGCAGCGTAGACGAAGCGCGCGACTTTTTCATCGCGAGATGCTACGAGCATATTGAGGAAGCCGTTAACGTTGTTATCGTTGGTGAGGATGGGGTCTTCCATTGAGCGCGAAACGGAACCCAGTGCGGCGTGATGCAACACGTAGTCGCTGCCCCGGCATGCCGTCGCGCAATCTTTAAGATTGCGGATGTCGCCCTGGAAAAAGGTGAAATTGCGCCACGCGTCGGGACCGACCGAATCCCGCACCTGATCGAGGTTGTATTGATGACCGGTGGAAAAGTTATCCAATCCATGCACCTTTTGATCGAGCTTGAGCAAAGCCTCCAACAGGCCAGACCCGATAAATCCTGCCACTCCGGTGATCAACCATCGATTTCGTCGCATTGCCAGATCCTCCTTCATTGCCTGAAATGTTGTCATTTTTCGGTGCAGGTAATCGTGCTTGTCATCGCACTTGTCGTGTTTACAGGCGCCAGACGTTGTAGCCCGCTTCACGCAAGCCGATATGATCGAAGTGCGATTTGACGTCGACAAAACAGCCTCGATCATTAAGCTTCGATCGGATATCGGTGAGCGGCCTGGTCAACAGTTCCTTGTGTGAAACGGCTGCCACGATGGCGTCCGCGCGCGGTAAATCGTCCCATGACTTTAATGCGATGTTGTATTCGTGCTTTGCGTCCGCGGCGCTGGCAACCGGATCATGCACATGCACATCGACACCGTAGGATTGGAGTTCCAGAACGATATCGGCGACCTTCGAATTACGCAGGTCGGGGCAATTTTCCTTGAAGCTCAGTCCCAATACATTGACCTTTGAGCCCTTGATGGCGAAGCCGGCGGCAATCATCGATTTCACGGTTTTTTCCGCCACGAATTTGGCCATGCCGTCGTTGATCCGCCGTCCGGCCAGAATAACTTGCGGATGGTAGCCCACCATCTCCGCCTTGTGCGTCAGGTAATAGGGATCGACGCCGATGCAATGTCCGCCGACCAGGCCTGGACGGAATGGCAGGAAATTCCATTTGGTTCCCGCCGCCTGCAGCACTTCCATAGTGTCGATGCCGATCCTATCGAAAATGATGGACAGCTCGTTCATCAAGGCAATGTTCAGATCGCGCTGCGTGTTCTCGATGACTTTGGCGGCTTCGGCGACTTTGATGCTGGAAGCGCGATGCACTCCCGCGGTAATGATCGACTCGTATAGTTGGGCTACGCTGTCAAGCGTCTCTGCGTCGTCTCCCGAGACGATTTTTAGAATGGATGTCAGTGTGTGTTCCTTGTCGCCGGGATTGATGCGTTCCGGCGAGAAGCCGACGTGGAAGTCCCGCTTCCATTTCATGCCTGAATGTTGTTCGAGGATCGGAATGCATACCTCCTCGGTCGCTCCCGGGTAGACGGTCGATTCGAAAATGACGATTGCGCCGCGTTTCATATACTTGCCGACCGTTTCCGTGGCGCCTGCGAGCGGTCCGAAATTGGGATTGTGCGCTATGTCCACAGGCGTCGGCACGGATACCACGATGTAATCGGCGCTGGAAATGGAGGCGGGATTCGTGCTGACGGTCAAGTGTTGGGCAGCCTTCAATTCTGCGATCGATAGCTCGCCGGTTGGATCGATGTGCTCTAGGTAACTTTCGATTTTTCCGGCGGAGAGATCGAATCCGATGGTTGTTTGCTGCTTGCCAAACGCCACTGCGAGAGGAAGCCCGACATACCCCAAACCGACTACGGCAACAATGCTCATGATTTATCCCATCCCCAAAATAGACATTAAGTTTTGGCGCAATTCGAAAAATCTTCGAACGCGCCATAAGAGGCTTGCTTCGGATGTTGCTTGCCGCACAAATCGGGTATGACTTCATCGACGGTGTCGCGCACCGGCGGTTTGTTTTTCCATCGGAAATTCAATGCGCTGGCATTGATGAACAGGTCTCGCACCGGATGCCAGCCTAGATACAATTGAAGTGAACTCGTGACAAGGTTGTCTGCGGTACGCAACAAGCCGTCGTCGCGCGTGCGCACAACGCCATCGATAAGATTGCCTTCGACATCGGCTGTGCTTTCGGGAAATCGCACCGAAATACCGCCGGTATCGACCAGCGTATTGTGTCGGATCTTGCTGGAGGCAGCCCGATTCAGGTAGATGCCGTCATCCGAGCATGATGCGATCAAGTTGGATTGAATAACGCCGCCATCCTGTTCGGTAATGCAGCGTTGATCGCGGCAATATTGGGGGCCGGTTCCGCCGCCGCCGATCGATAGGCCGACCTGCTGGCCGGGATTGTCATGCAGCAAATATTCGCACAGCACGATATTTTGCTCGATCCGGTTGTCGCTGCCGCCGCCTTTGACGTAAGCGCCGTAGCTGATGTGATCGCCTTCGGCTTTGATGAAGTCGGTAATCAGGTTGTGCGAAATACGCCAGTGGCTGGCCGTAACGAGGTCAATCGGGGTGACCGGACTATCGGTCTGGCGCGCAGTAGAGTTGGTCAGGGTGTTGCCGTCGATCAGGCCGTAGTCGGGAAAATCGCCATCTTCCGCGTTGATCTTGAAATGCGCGTTGAAATCGATGATCGTATTGTTGCGCGCCGTGAAATGCGTGCCTTTGCCGACGACATGGAACGCATGCTGGCAAAATGTCTGCTGCGTGCACACACCGCGAATCGTTAAATTCTCGAAGGTCCAGTATGGCGCGGCTACATGGAAGCCTTCGCCGGCGTTAAGTTCGATAAATACGGATCCAGGGCGTTCGGC
>DATMOE010000310.1:0-7458 GCA_035568435.1 Herbaspirillum sp.
ATCGGCTTTATTGAGTCCGATTGCACTGCTCGCTTTCGTAGCGGCAATCGTCCAGTTCAAGGTAGCCGATGTTGTGCTGGTGCAGTCGACACCCGACCCCGCCGTGGTCTTGTCGAGGCAATTGGCGCCGGCCAAGGCTGCTGCATCCGCCGCATTTTGCAATTCATTACGCGCAATCATCAGATGCCCGACATCGACCGCAACCGCCGCAAACCCGATTAAGGTGATGAACAGGATTGAAGCGGTAATCATCATCGACCCTTGTTGTCGACTGAGTGGTCGACTAAGCGACTTGCGCATCATGATCTCTCCCCTATTCATGGTTCATTGTGCTGCTGGCGGTCAAGCTCCAGGCCGATTCGATCGCGGTGGTCTGCGGGCTTGTATGCGACGGACTGATCAAACTCTTGAGCAAGCCCTGATACGGATAGGTCACGCGCACGCTGACGGGATCACCGAAATGCGGCGGCACGTTGCCGTTCGGGTTGGATACCACGATGACCGGATCGGCAGTGCCGCCGCAGCTAGAAGTGTGGGTTCCGCTGCTGGTCGTGATCAAGGAATTCTTGGCGTAATTGCAGGCCACCGCAGCTACCGCCGTAGTCGTCCAAGGCACCGCCGTCAGCACGGTGCCTGCTCGCGCCCCTTCCCGGCTGGCGTTGGTGATGACTGCCTTGTTATAGACCAGAAAACCGAAGTCGATAATCAGCAGCAGCAACGCCAGAAAGAACGGTAAAACCAGCGCGAACTCCACCGCCTGCGCACCGCGTTGGTATTTGACTTTAAAGTTCATACCGCCTCCCCAAAAAATTAAAGCGCCCTATGCAACCCTTGCCACCGTTGCCACCGCCCATTGAACCGGCGGCGCACCGTTGACTATTTGCCGCCTGATCCATCACTGCCCATGCTGCCGCCGATATTGATGACGTTCACCACCGGCGGCGGTTCTTTGAATGTGCTCTGATAGAGATGCATCGTTTCGTGCGCCGCTTTGCCGTCCATGCCCGCGACCTGATCCGGGTTCTGGCCGGCGTCCGGGTTGAGCGTTTGCTTGGCTAGCGCGGAGCGCACGGCATCGCCGAATTTGGCATCGTAGTCAGGCGTGACAGTTGCGCACCCCCCCATCAGAGCGAGCAACAATGCGAGCGTGATCTTGTTCATGGTTTTTCCTTTTCAGATTGATTGGCCGCCGGTGCGGACCCTTCCATGCTGCCGTTGAGATAGACCGCGACCCTGCCCGGCACGACGTGATTAGCGGTCGGCAAAGTCGGGACTTCCGCCAAGGGTTTGACCAGGCGCGGGGTAATCACAAACAGCAGTTCGGTTTGATCTGTCTGAAATTCAGTGCTGCGAAATAAGGCGCCCAGCACCGGCACTTCTCCCAGACCGGGAAACCGTTTAACCGCCTCGGTGGCATTGTTCTTGATCAAGCCGGCAATGACGAAACTCTGCCCGTCATTGAGTTGCACCGTGGTATCGGCCCGGCGCACGGTCATCGAAGGAATGATCGATGTCACACCATTAATCGTAGAGAACGGCGAGCCGGTCTGTGCCAGATCCGATACTTCGGATACCAGCTTGAGATTGATCCGTCCGCCGCCAAGCACGGTTGGCATGAAGCGCACGCCGATACCGAATTCCTTCTCTTCCAGCGTAATGACCGCTCCGCCAGTGGTGGAGCTCTGGGCGACGGGGATGAAAATTTTCCCACCCGACAGAAAGCTGGCGAACTGGCCGCTGATGGCCATAATGGTTGGTTCGGCCAGCACCCGCACCAGGCCATCGTCCTTCTGTCCGTCGATACTCAGTGCGGTTCTGCCAATCTTGAATGCCTCCAGCAATCCGCCGCCGCCGCTCAGGAAATTGGATAGCAGAGAAAAGACATTCTCCCCGCCGTTGCTGGTGCGCGTGATCCCGACGCTGGACCCCAATTTATCGATCAACGATTTACTGACTTCCGCGATCTTCACTTCCAGCATGACCTGCTGCGGCGCGGTCACCCGCATCAGATTGACCACGCGTTTGCCGTCGCCATAAGAAGTCGCCATGCTGATGAGCTGGTCGAGCTTGACGCCATCGCTGATATTCCCGGTGAGTACCAGAGCATTCTCGGCGGCTTTCACTTTGACGCCGGTTTCTTCAGGCATCAATTCGGATAACTGCGCTTGCAGCGGCGCCGGATCGATGGTCACAATCAAATCCTTGACCGTGCAGTGCCCGTCGGCGCCTTGCAGCACCACATTCATGGAGCCGGTTTTTTTGCCGAGAAAGAACAACTCCGTCGGGCTGAGCAAAATCAGATCCAGATCGGCAACGCCGTCGTTATTGCCGGCTGGCGGCGCTACGGAGGGCGCATTCTTGTCTTTTGTTTCAGCCGGCTTGCCGGCGCGCCCCGCGCCGGCGGAAGAACCGCCGACCACCATGCGTCTGGCCGGCATGGCGAGTTTGACCACGGTGGATTTTCCGAGCACAACATAAGTGGGCGGATCGACCGTGACCGAAGTGCATGGATTGAGCAATGGCGCAGCCGCAACAAATGGCGTGGCAACTTTCGCGGCAGGCTTTCCGGTTACTGGCGTGGCAGGCGGTTCGATTGCGAGTGCCTGGCAGGTAAGAATAAGCCCGGCCAGCGCCGTCAGTGCAAGGTAGTTATTGTTCACTTTAAGTCCCCCCTCGATTGAATTTAGGCCTTACATTAAAAACAGTGCAAACTGCGCGCGCCTTCCTGGATCACTTCGACACAATCTTTTTTTGCAGCAGCCACTAGCGGTGCATGACGGATGCGCTCAGTGCCTTTGGTAATCGGTTTAATCTCGACCGTTTTTTTGAGCGGCTCGTCACCGAACAACTGCCCCTCCCGGATACCGAGCGTCGCGATCGATGCCTTGTCGATCTGATTGCGCAGCACCAAAGACAAGGTGCCGACATTGCGCGCCAGATCAATTTTTTCCGCCTCGGCCGGCGTTAATTCCAGCGTCACGGCATTGACCAGCCTGGGTTTGGTGTCATCGCGGCCGGCCTCTTGCGCCACCGCCAGCACCAGCACATGTTCCAGCACGGTTTTAGTGATCGATTTGTTTTCGCTTCCTTTACCCATGTCCTGGTGCGCATTGACCAGAATGTCCACATAGTTGCCGGGCAAGGCGAAACCGGCGACGCCGACCACATCGTTGACGCGCACCGTCATGGCCCGCTTGCCGTCGGCGATGACGGCAGACAGCCCGCCCAGCGAACCAAGCGGAGCCAGCTTGTTATTGAGAATCGCCTCGCCCCGTTGCACAGAGGTTTTAAGGATGCGATCCTGCAGATCCTTCAGGTCGGAAAAGGTGCCGGCCGGCATGCTGCTCTGCGGCCAATCGATCACCGACAACATTTGCGGATTGAGCTTGCTGCCCAACTCAAGATCGATGTTGGCCACAATCACCTTGTTGGCGGCGACTGCCGGCTGCGATACCCGATCGGCCACCATGACGACGACCGCCAGCCCCAACAGAGCGGATGCGAGCAGCATCCATAACGCCCTTGTATTTTTCATGATCAATCCCCTTTGTTACTTTGTTAATTACAGAAAACCCAGTTGGTGCACCACGAGATAGCCGATAGCGCCGATGGCGATCGCAACGCCGTACGGTAATTTCCCCGCCGACGCGCCCGCCTCTATATGCAAGTCCGGTCTGGCGCCGCTGATCGCATTGAGAAAACCCAGCCGGAACAGCGTCGTCAAATTACGCAGCATCCGGCCTGCCGTACCGCGCACTAAAACCAGCAGGATCGACAGCACGCCCCCCGCAATCATGGTCAACGGCAGCACCCATAGCATCTCCACCGGCCCGACAATGGCCCCGACCATGGCCATGAGTTTTACGTCCCCCGCCCCCATCGCGCCGAGTAGGTAAAGCGGCAGGAATACGGAGAATCCCATTACCATGCCTTCTAAAGGCCAGAGCACGTTCACATGCGGAAAAGGCGGGAATGCAAGGTTGTAAATCACCCCGAACAACATGCCGGACAGCACCAGCCAATTCGGTATGCGATGCGATCGGTAATCGACGACGGCAGCCGTAAGCAGCAGAAAAATAAGTGTGCCCGTGCGCCCGTCCAGAACCAGCATGGTCAGAAGCTCGAACACCGCTTGGAATTGCGAAGCAAACATAATCATTCATCCTGTTTTTGGTATGGCCTGCCAACCAGGAGAAACCGGCGCCGCCGGCATCTCCTGGCGTGCAGGCGCTATTGCTAGCAGGCGCCGGAGGACAGGCAAAGACCGATGCGGGTAACAAAGGTGGCGAACTTGCTGGAAATGCCGGTAGCGCTGTTACCGAGCGCCAGCACCAGCGCAATGGAAACCACCGCGATAATCAGGGCGTATTCCACAACTTGAGCGCCATCTTCTTCACGAGAAAATTTGGCAACGGCTTTTTTGATGGTGTTCATTTTTATTCCTTTCAGACTGCGATTCGATGGGAAAACAGGTGGTCTTTCAGTTGTGCTGCAATGTCGTAGGCGCCCGGATCATGTTCATTTTTTCCCTCCCCTTTATGCAACGTTGTTAACAAGCGCCAGCTGTAAAACAAGTGCCTACACGCGTTACAAAGGCAGCGAACGTGCTGGCAATGCCGGTAGTGCCGTTACCGAGCGCTAGCACCAACGCAATGGAAACCACCGCGATAATCAGGGCGTACTCCACAACTTGAGCGCCATCCTCTTCTTGAGAAAATGTGGCAATGACGTTTTTAATATTGCGCATTTTTATTTCCTTTCGGACGCTTGTTGGATCGAAGGAGCTGTACATCTTTTGGCGGTATTGCCAGAAGATGTGCCTGAGCATAGAGATGGCAGGAGGCAATCTTTCGACAAAACCATGTCAAAAGCAGCCGGCCACGATGACGGTTTTTGGCGGTTTTGAACTGCCTGGAAGTTCGTCTTCCATCGGCGATGGGGGATTAAATCTCAAAAATCAATCATCGAAAATTTCGATAATTAGCGTAGAAATTTTCCGTTTTTCTTTTTTATTCTTGCGGTCCATACTTCGCTTCATTGGAGATTACATAGCGTGTGTTCTCTACCAATAAGTGAAAAATCAACAAAATTTAAATTTCGAATTAATCGAACATTCATAGGAGAAAATCATGCCAATCGCAAAAGCACAACCAGGCAGCACCTTGCTTAACCCGTCCAACCACACACTGATCATGATCGATCATCAATCGCAAATGGCCTTTGCCACGCATTCGATCGACACGATCATGCTGAGAAATAATGCGGCTTTGGTCGCCAAGGCCGCCAAGGAATTCAAGGTCTCAACCATCCTGACCACGGTTGCCGAGAAATCCTTCTCCGGCCCTATCTTCGATGAAATAAAATCGGTCTTTCCCGAGCAGGAAGTCATCGATCGCACCACCATGAATACCTGGGAAGATGCACGCATCGCAGAGCGCGTCAACGCCGTCGGCAAGGGCAAGATCGTCCTGGCCGGCCTGTGGACTTCGGTGTGCATCGTGGGGCCGGCCTTGTCGGCGCTCGATCAGGGATTCGAGGTGTATGTGATTACCGACGCCAGCGGCGATGTGTCCGCAGAAGCGCATCAACGCGCCGTCGAACGCATGATCCAGCAAGACGCGCGCCCCATGACATCGTTGCAATACCTGCTGGAATTGCAGCGCGACTGGGCACGCGGCGAAACCTACAATGAAACCGTCGCCACTTCGATTGCGCACGGCGGCGGTTACGGCCTCGGCCTGATCTACGCCAAAACCATGTTCAACGCCTCTGAAGGGCATTAAGACAATGCAGCCCCGCTCAGCTATTGACAGGGCTGCATTTTGATCACATTCAATCGCACTCGGAGAAGACAATGAATGCAGACATGATTTTGTTGAACGGCCGCTTTCACACAGTCGACAAAACGCAGCCGCTGGCAACTGCGGTGACGATACAGGATGGTAAATTCATTGCCGTCGGCGACGCCGAAGCGGTGATGCGCCATCGCACGGCGAGCACGCAAGTGATCGATTTGAACGGCCGCACCGTAGTCCCTGGTTTGAACGACTCCCACTTGCACCTGATCCGCGGTGGTCTCAATTACAACCTGGAATTGCGCTGGGAGGGGGTGCCGTCGCTGGCCGATGCGCTGCGCATGCTCAGAGAACAGGCGTTGCGCACGCCGCATCCGCAATGGGTGCGCGTGGTCGGCGGCTGGACCGAGTTTCAGTTTGCCGAGAAGCGCATGCCGACCCTGGATGAAATTAATGCCGCAGCACCCGATACCCCGGTGTTTGTGCTGCATCTGTACGATCGCGCCTTGCTCAATCGCGCTGCCCTGCGCGCAGTAGGCTATACCAAGGACACCCCGAATCCGCCCGGCGGCGAAATCCAGCGCGACGCCAGCGGCAATCCCACCGGCATGCTGATTGCCAAACCGAACGCGATGATTTTGTATGCGACCTTAGCCAAGGGGCCGGCGCTGCCACACGAGCAACAAGTCAATTCCACGCGTCAGTTCATGCGCGAGCTCAATCGTCTCGGCGTGACCAGTGCGATCGATGCCGGCGGCGGCGGCCAGAATTATCCGGAAGACTACGCCATCATCGATAGCCTGGCGCGCGAGCAGCAATTGACGATTCGTATTGCCTACAACTTGTTCACCCAGCGCAAGGGGCAGGAACTGGAAGATTTCCAGCAATGGACCGAGGTGATCGCGCCCGGTCATGGCGATGACTTTTATCGTCATAACGGCGCCGGCGAGATGCTGGTGTATTCGGCGGCGGACTTTGAAGATTTCCTGGAACCACGCCCGGAACTGGCCGTCGGCATGGAAGACGAACTGGAGAAAGTGGTGCGTCATCTGGTGTCGAACCGTTGGCCGTTCCGCTTGCATGCGACTTACGATGAGTCGATCGGCCGCATGCTGGATGTGTTTGAAAAAGTGAACCGCGAGATTCCGTTCGATGGCATGCACTGGATTTTCGACCATGCGGAGACCATTACGCCGCGCAATATCGAACGGGTGCGGGCACTCGGCGGCGGTATCGCGATTCAGCATCGGATGGCGTTCCAGGGCGAATATTTTACCGAGCGCTACGGTAAGCAAGCGGCCGAGAATACGCCGCCGGTGGCACGCATGCTGGAGATGGGCGTACCGGTCGGCGGCGGCACCGATGCCACGCGCGTGGCCAGCTACAACCCCTGGACCGCGCTGTACTGGCTGGTGTCGGGACGTACCGTCGGCGGTCTGCAATTGCATCAAGCCGGCTTGCCGCGTGAGACTGCACTGGAACTGTGGACGGCAGGCAGCGCCTGGTTTTCCAGCGAACAGGGCAAGAAAGGACGCATCAAGGAAGGACAACTGGCCGATCTGGCCGTGCTGTCGGCGGATTTTTTTGCGGTGGCCGAAGACGATATCAAGTCGCTAGAGTCGGTGCTGACAATCGTCGGCGGCAAGATCGTCTACGGCGCCGC
>DATMOE010000311.1:0-5408 GCA_035568435.1 Herbaspirillum sp.
GTGCGCGACGCCTGGGAGCGCGGGCAAGCGCTGACGATTCATAGCTTGATCTACGGGGTAGGGGACGGCCTGTTGCGTGCCTTGACTTCTTCGATCGAAAATACCGAAGAGTGCGAGCGTTACATCCAGGCCAGTCTGGCGGAATACGCTGATTTGCCATAAATCAGTAGAAGAAAATTCTGGGCTGGTGGGTGATCCTCCCTTCGACACGCTGCGCTGCTCAGGGCCGTCGGAAACCCACGGCCCTGAGCAGCGCAGCGTGTCGAAGGGAGGATCACCGCAAAACTTAAATTTTCTTATTTGAACGCTCAATCCTGAGCGCAAATATCAGAAGCAATGTTCTTGCGCAGGAAAACTACCGTCTTTCACCGCCGCAACATAGGCGCGCAGAGCAGAGCCGATGCTATCGGCGCCTTCCATGAAATCCCGTACAAAACGCGCCTTGCGTCCAGGGAACGTTCCCAGCATATCGTGCATGACCAGCACTTGGCCGTCGCAATCGACGCCGGCGCCGATGCCGATAGTCGGCATATGCAGCGCCTCTGATACCTCCTTGCCAAGCCCGGCGGGAATCGCTTCAAGCACCACCATGCAAGCGCCTGCTTCCTGCAGCGCCAGCGCATCGGCCAGCATTTGCTGCGCCGCCGCGACCGTTTTACCCTGCACTTTATAACCGCCCATCAGATGCACCGACTGCGGGGTCAAGCCCAGATGCGCGCAAACCGGAATCGCGCGCTCGTGCAGATAACGGATCGTCTCGGCCAACCAAGCGCCGCCTTCAATCTTCACCATATGCGCGCCGGCCTGAATCAGCCGCGTCGCGTTTTGGCATGCCGTTTCCGGCGTTGTATAAGTACCGAACGGCATGTCCGCGACCACCAGCGCAGTTTGATTGCCGCGCGCTACGCAGGCCGTGTGATAGGCCACCTCGGCCAGCGTCACCGGCAATGTCGAATCGTGTCCTTGGCAGACCATGCCGAGCGAATCGCCGATCAGCAGTATTTCCACGCCGCAGGCATCCATCAGACTGGCAAAACTGGCGTCGTAACACGTCAGCATGGTGATTTTTTCACCTTTGTCGCACAAGGCCTGCAGTTGCGGCATGGTGACCGGCTTGCTGCGCCGGCTGCCCTCAGCGGCCTTGCCTGTTTTGCCTGCTGCTTTGTCTTGTATGTAACCAGCCATCTTTTCTACTCCGTCTTGAATTAAATGTGCATTTGCCGTGCTGCTCAGTTTCTGAAAATGAAATATACAGCACCTGTCATACACAAGGCCGCCCATACGTAATCGAGCTTGAACGACTGATCCATGTACAACATTGCGAACGGCACGAACACCGTCAACGTAATGACTTCCTGCATGATTTTCAACTGCGCCAGGCTGAACTGCTGATAGCCGATACGGTTGGCGGGCACCTGCAGCAAATATTCAAACAGCGCGATGCTCCAACTAATCAGTGCGGCGATCCACCAGGGTTTGCCGGCCAGATTTTTCAGATGGCCGTACCAGGCAATCGTCATGAATATATTGGACAGTGTTAGCAGGCCGGCAGTTTGCAGCCAGATTGGAATTGGCATAACGATTCCCGTTAATTAAATCAAATGTTCAGGCGCTCAATGCGCTGCCCGCTGAGCGCGGCGGCAAATTGTTGCGCCGGCCCGGCAGCCGGAATCACCAGCGACGGCGCAATTTCCAGTAAAGGCAGCAGCACAAATGCGCGCAAGGTGATGCCGGGATGCGGCACCGTCAGCGCCGGCGTGGCGATGCATTGATCGCCGTATAGCAGGAGATCCAGATCGAGTGTGCGCGGCGCATGAAAATAAGGGCGTTGCCGGCCGAAGGCTTGTTCGATCGCCTGCAACGCAGCCAGCAATTGCAAGGGCGGCAATGCGGTCGAGATCGCGGCGACGGCATTGATGTAGTCGTCGCCATCGGCTTCAAACGGCGCGCTACGGTAAAGCGCGGATTGGCGCAGCAGTTCGGTCGCGGGCAATTGCGCCAAGCCGGCCAGCGCCTGCTGTACCGAGGCACGCGTATCGCCCAGATTGGCGCCGATGCCGATATAGGCGACAACGCTCTTGGCGGTATCCGGCTTTAGATCTGACATTGCATCGCTCATTACATCACTGCAGCCTTCAAGTCTCGCTGGCCGATGGCGCGGTGGATGCTTTGGCGCGGGAGCGGCTGGGACGGCGCTTGCGTTTCTTGGCAGCGCCGTCGCCTTCCTCTTTCGGTTTCTGCGCGATCAGCGCTTCGCGGCCGGCGCCGTCGGCCTCGATGAATGAGGTCCACCATTGACCGACCGCCGCGTCGACTTCGCCCGAGGCGCAGCGCAGCAGTAAAAAGTCGTAACCTGCGCGCAGTCGCAGATGTTCCAGCAATTTATACGGCGACTTGCCGCTGCGGCGTTCGAAGCGCGGTTGCATGGCCCAGATGTCGCGCATATCGCTGGCGATTTTGCGCTGCAACGCCAATTTCTCGGTTTGTGCATTGAGCACATCATCGGCCGCCAGATGCAAGGCCGGAATCGGGTATTCGCCTGCGGCCTGATAAGCACGCCATTTTTCCAGCACCTGATGCCAGAGCAGCGATGCAAACAGGAAGCCGGGCGACACCGGTTTGCCTTGCACGACGCGGGCATCGGTATTGCTGAGCGCCAGCGTGACGAATTTTTCGCCCATGGGCTGTTCCAGCACTACATCGAGCAAGGGCAGCAGGCCGTGATGCAAACCTTCCTTGCGCAATTGCTGCAGGCAAGCCAGCGCTTGGCCGCTCATCAGCAGCTTGAGCATTTCATCGAAGATGCGAGCGGCTGGGACGTTATTGATCAACGGCGCCATCACTTTGATCGGTGCGGCGGTTTCCGGTGCAATCGTGAATTTCAGCTTGGCGGCAAAGCGCGCCGCGCGCAGCATGCGCACCGGATCTTCGCGGTAGCGCGCTTCCGGTGCGCCGATGATGCGCAATGTTTTAGTGCGCATATCGGCGATGCCGCCGTGATAATCGAGCACGGTTTGAGAGGCCGGATCGTAATACATGGCGTTGATGGTGAAATCGCGCCGCACGGCATCTTCATGCTGCGTGCCGAAGGTATTGTCGCGTAGCACCCGGCCGTGTTCGTCTTTGAGCGCGCCTTCCGAGACGGTGCCGCGAAACGTAGTGACCTCGATCAGTTCCTGGCCGAACATCACGTGCACGATCTGAAAGCGCTTGCCGATAATGAAAGCACGCCGGAACAGGCGTTTGACCTGTTCCGGCGTGGCATTGGTGGCGACATCGAAATCTTTGGGTTTCACCGACAGCAGCAGATCGCGCACCGCGCCGCCGACGATAAATGCTTTAAAGCCGGCTTGCTGCAAGGTATCGGTGACGCGTACCGCATTGGGTGAAATCAGCTTCGGATCGATGCCGTGTTCTTTTGCGCTCAGTGCCGTAGGCTGGGGCGTCGAATCGCTGACTTTCTTGTTTTTGCCCAGAATCGAGCGGATCAGCTTTTTAATCATGGGAAGGCGTGTCGAAAAGAGTCAGAATCGGCCAGCCGTGCGCAAGCGCATGAGCTGCCAGTTTAGGGTTGGGATTGGTGGCGACCGGGTTGGTGACCAGCGACATCAGCGGAATATCATTTTGCGAATCGCTGTAAAAATAGCTGCGCTCGAAATCGGCGATGGTTTTGCCCATCTGCGCCAGCCACGCCTCGGTATGGGTGATTTTACCCTCGGCGAAGGTCGGCGTGCCGAGCAATTTGCCGGTGAGACTGCCATCGGGCAGCATTTCCGGGCGGGCGGCGATCAGATGCTCGACATTGAATGCCTTGGCGATCGGGCCGGTCACGAAACTATTGGTGGCGGTGACAATGGCCACCAGATCGCCCGCATCCAGATGTTGTTGCACCAACTTCAATGCAGCCGGCGCCAAGGCAGGATGGATGACGGTTTGCATAAACTGATCATGCCATCGATCCAACTGATCGCGGGGGAAGCGCGCCAGCGTGCCCAGTGCGAATTCCAGGTATTTGACCGGATCGAGCGTGCCGGCCTGGTAGTGCGCATACCATTCGTCATTGCTTTTTTTGAAGGCTGCGGCGTCGATTGCGCCGGTGGCGGCCAGAAAATTACCCCATTCGTGGTCTGAATCTATCGGCAGGATGGTGTGATCGAGATCAAATAATGCGAGATTCATAGAGTGCGTTCTTGTATTTCCATTTGTAAAAGACTGCGTAGCAGCGGCAAAGTGACGGGCCGCTGGGTTTCCAGAGAGTAGTGATCCAATGCATTGAGTATGGCCGATAAAGACTGCATATCGCGGCGAAAATGCGTAATCAGGTAGGGCAGCAGGCCTGGCGACAGTATCATGCCACGCGCGGCGGCGGCCTGGGTCAGTGCTTCGATCTTTTCTTCATCGCTGAGGGTGTGGATCTGGTAAATCAGGCCCCAGCCGAGTCGGGTACGCAAATCTTCGCGTACTTTCAGTTGCGCCGGAGGGGCGTCGCCGGCACTGACCAGATAGCCGCCTTGCTCGCGAATCTGGTTGAACAGATTGAATGCATCGATTTGCGCCGTGGCCGATAGCTGTGCGCAGTCGTCGATCAGATATAGATGGATGGCCGGGTCGTAATCGAATGCGGCGGTAGGGGCAGCGGCGTCGATATAGCGGCTATTCCCGACCCCGGCCTCGGCCCCAGCCAGCGCCAATGCCCGTAGCAAATGGCTTTTGCCCGAGCCGGCCTCGCCCCACAAATAGACAAAACGGTCGTCGGCAGATGGCTTACTGGGGCGGCGGCCCACGTTGAGGGCGATTTGCTTCAATAAATGGCTGGCCTCGGCATTACGGCCCACCACAAACGTTGCGAAGTCGGGGGCCTGTTTTGCGCTTAAATCGAGGAGTAACTGTTTCATGCAGGCCGGTGAATGGAGTCTGAAAGGTGTCTTAAAGGTGTCGCTAAAGGGAAGGGTTTGATAAAATCACGCTTTTGGCGGATTTTGGCGAATTTTCAAGAATTCCGCCGTTTTTGCCCAACCGCTATTTTACCGCCGCTTACCGCTGCCAGACACAAATGACATCATCATCCAAGATTTCTCTTTCCTATCGCGACGCCGGCGTCGACATCGAAGCAGGCGACGCCTTGGTGGAAGCGATCAAGCCGCTCGCCAAACGCACCTCGCGCGAAGGCGTACTGGGTGGGATCGGCGGTTTCGGCGCTTTATTTGAAATCAGCAAGAAATTCAAGGAACCGGTGCTGGTCTCGGGCACCGATGGCGTCGGCACCAAACTGAAACTGGCCTTCATGCTCAATCGCCACGATACCGTCGGCATCGATCTGGTGGCCATGAGCGTCAACGATATTCTGGTGCAGGGCGCCGAACCGTTATTCTTTCTAGACTACTTCGCCTGCGGCAAGCTCAACGTGG
>DATMOE010000312.1:0-6799 GCA_035568435.1 Herbaspirillum sp.
ATCGGGCAATGGTGTTATTTGACGCCGGAACAACTGCGTCTATTGACGCCTGGGAGCCTGGCATAGCCTTCGACTTAAACTTTACCTATTTAGTCCCAAAAATCCGATCCCCCGCATCCCCCAGCCCCGGCACAATATACGCGTGCGCATCCAGATGCGAATCCAGCGCGGCGATATATAACTTGACGTCTGGATGCGCATTCTGAAAGGTCGTCACGCCTTCGGGCGCGGCAACTAGCGCAACAAAGATAATCCGATTGCCCGGCACGCCGCGTTTCTTCAAGACATCGATTGCGTACACGGCCGAATTGTCGGTCGCCACCATCGGATCGCACAAAACCATCGTGCGATCCTGCAGATCCGGCAGCCGTACAAAATACTCCACCGGTTGATGGTTGGTGTTGCGATAGACGCCGATGTGACCGACCCGGGCCGATGGAATCAAATCCAGCAAGCCGTCGCTCATGCCGATGCCGGCCCGCAGCACCGGCACCACAGCGAGCTTGCGGCCGGCGATGACCGGGGCGTCGAAAGTCACCATCGGCGTTTCGATGGACTCGGTCGTCAACGGCAGGTCGCGGGTGATTTCATAACCCATCAACAGCGTGATTTCGCGCAGCAGATCGCGGAAAGTCCGGGTTGAGGTGTGCTTGTCGCGCATGTGGCTGAGCTTATGCTGGATCAGCGGGTGATTCAGGATAAATAGGTTGGGGAAGCGCGGATCTTGTTTCATTCGATGTACTCCGGTGAGCAGTGCACAAGGGACCGGTGAAGCGCCGGGAAACTGGGAAACCAGGAAATATCAGCGACGTCCAAACATCATCTGTTCGGCCAGTAAACGCTTAATCGGCGGCATGCCGTCGATCAGGCCCAAGCCTGCGCCCAGCAGTATTTGCGGCAGGGCGCCAAAGGCGCCGTCCGGGGTTTGGGCAAATATGGTGGCCATCAAATCGGTCAATCCTACCGTACTGCGGCGATCGGCGCGGCGTCGTGCATTGAATTCCAGCAAGCTGGCCGGCGTATTGTGCTGCGCCAGCAGACGTGCCAGATTGGTTGCATCGCGCAGGCCCAGATTCAGGCCCTGGCCCGCCACCGGATGCAGGGTTTGCGCGGCATTGCCGATGGCGGCAATGCGTGCCGACGGCGCTGGTTCCGCGTTCAGGCCGAGGGGATAACTGTTGCGGGCGGAAACCTTGGTGAAGCGTCCCAGGCGCGTGCCGAATGCGATATCGAGTTCGCGCAGGAAGTCCGCATCCGGCAGGGTCACCAGCATTTGTGCGCGCGCCGGCCGGACACACCATACCAGCGCATAACCATCGTCTTGCGGCAACAAAGCCAGCGGCCCTTCGGCGGTAAAGCGTTCGAATGCGCGCAGCGGCTGCGGTGCGCCGACATGCACCTGCGCCACGATCGCAGTCTGATCGTAAGTGCGTTGGCGTGCCTTGGCGGTTTGTTCCGTATAAAGACCGCCTTCGCATTGCACGGCAATCGGCGCGCGCAATTGCCTGCCATCGTCGAGCAGGACCGAAACAGCGTCCTCATCCTCTGTCATCGCGACGACCCGCGCCGGCCTGAAGATCGTTGGCGCCAGGCGCTTTAGCGAGGCCGCCAGCGCGGTCACCAGATTGCCGTAGCGCGTGACGTAACCCAGCGCCGGCAGTGCGTAATCGGCGCTATCGATCAAGGTGCGGCCGAAGTGCCCGCGGCGCGATACATGGATTTGTTCAATCGGATTGCTGGCGATCGGCCATGCGCCGATTTGCTGGAGAATTTGCCGGCTGCCATACGACAGCGCGATCGAACGCGGATCGGCAGCGGTTTGCGCCAGCGTTTTGGCATCGATGAGCGCAATGCCGGCCGGCGCCACGCCGCGCGCGATCAGCAATGCCGCCGCGCTCAGCCCGACCGGGCCCGCGCCGCAAATCAGTATCTGGTAGTCGGCTATTTCGGCGCCCCCGGTCGCTGCGGCCATTGCGTTGGATTCAGGCATGCCGCATCAACGCTTCGATTTCGGCGACCGTATTCGGCACCGCCTTGCTGAGGATGCGGCAACCGTCCGGCGTCACCAGTGCATCGTCTTCGATGCGTATGCCGATATTCCAGAATTGTTCCGGCACATCGGCTGCCGGCCGCACATAAATACCGGGTTCGACCGTGACCACCATGCCGGGCTCCAGCGTGCGCCATGCCCGTTCTGTGCCATTCGTTCCTGGTCCTGCATCGCGATAATCGCCGACGTCATGCACATCCATGCCCAGCCAATGGCCGGTGCGATGCATGTAAAACTGGCGGTATGCGCCGGCGGCGATGGCGTCATCGACATTACCGGCCTTGTTGGCGTCGAGCAGGCCGGTGTCGAGCATGCCTTGCGTGAGCACGCGCACCGCTGCGTCATGTCCCTCCATGAAGTGCCGGCCCGGACGGGTGGCTGCAATTGCGGCAGTCTGTGACGCCAATACGATTTCATATAAGGTTTTCTGCGGGCCGGTGAACTTGCCGTTGGCCGGGAAGGTGCGGGTGATATCGGCCGCGTAGCTGTTGAATTCGCAGCCGGCATCGATGAGTACCAGATCGCCGTCTTTCAGTTGGGCGTCGCTGGCCTGGTAATGCAATACGCAAGCATTGGCGCCGGTGGCGACGATCGATCCGTAAGCCGGGGCCTGCGCGCCGTTAGTGCGGAATTCGTGCAACAGCTCCGCTTCCAGTTGATATTCGCGCAGTCCGGGGCGCGCCATGCGCATCACCCGGCAGTGCGCCTCGGCGGAAATTTCACCGGCGCGGGTCATGGCCGCAATCTCGTCGTCGTCCTTGATCAGCCGCATCTGATCGAGCAAGCGTTGCACGTCGTAAATGCCGGCCGGCGCTTCCACCCCGCTGCGGGCCAGATTACGCACACTTTGCAGCCAGTTTTGCAACTGCGCATCGCGCTTTGCGTTTTGGCCCAAGGTATAAAAGATCGTCCCTGCATCGGTCAGCAAGCTGGGTATTTCCCGATCCAGTTGCTCGACTGCAAACGCGGCATCGAAGCCGAATTTTTCGCGCGCAACGGCGGGGCCGTAACGGAATCCATCCCAGATTTCGCGCTCCAGATTTTTGTCGCGGCAAAATAAAATGGATTTGTTTTCTTTACCGGCGATCAGCACCAGCACCGCGTCGGGCTCGGTAAAGCCGGTTAGATAGTAAAAATAGCTGTCGTGGCGATACGGATAATCGGCGTCGCGATTGCGCATGACTTCCGGCGCGGTGGGAATGATGGCAACGCCACCGCCCTGAGCCTGCATTTGCGCCAACAAGCGGGCGCGACGGGTGGAATATGGTTTCATGGGCTATCCGGGTTTTAAGTAGTGAGCGTGGTGAAGGTGAGTGGAGCATTCAATTGCGCCAATTGTTCGATGGTGCCGACGTTGGTCCATTGGCCCCGATATACTTCGCCGCCCAATAGACCGCGATCGGCGTATTTATGCAGCAAAGGTCCCAGTTTGGCATGGCTGCCGGGTTCGATGCCATCGAACATTTCGGGGCGAAACACGCCGATATTGGCATACGTCCATAATGTCTCGCCCTGGTTGGCGAGGCTGAAGTTGTGCAGGGCGAAGTCGCCTTGCGGATGATGTTCTGGATTCTTGACGAGATAAAGCCAGGCAATATCGCGCTCTCCCAGCGGCCATGGATTGCCCCACATATCCTTGTCTTCCAGCGTATTCAATACCTGCTCGTAATTGAAATGGGGGCAAAAAATATCACCGGACAACACCAGAAACGGTTGATCGCCGAGCAAATGGCGGGCCTGCGCAATCCCGCCGGCGGTCTCCAGCGCGGTGCTTTCCGGCGAATACTGGATTTGCGCACCGAATTGCGCGCCGTCGCTCAGCGCGGCTTCAATCATCTGGCCCAGATGCGCGTGATTGATGACGATTTCGGTGATGCCGGCGCGCACCAGACTCAGGATTTGCCAAACGATCAGCGGCCGGCCGCGGACCTTCAGCAAGGGTTTGGGACAGGTATCGGTCAGCGGCCGCATCCGTTCGCCGCGGCCGGCGGCCAGGATCATCGCCTTCATGTTAGCGCCTTCATTAAAACGTGTAGCCGACCTGCGGCGCGTTGTTTTCCAGTTTTTCGAGCAATCTCACCAGCGGAATCAATGCGCTGTAGCGGCGCGCGGTCTTGAGCGCGTATTCCATGACCAACGGAATGTCGCGCAGATAAGCGTCTTTGCCGTCGCGATAGGCCAGGCGTGAAAAAATACCGATTATTTTCAGATGGCGTTGCAGGCCCATGAATTCGAAATCGCGGTAAAACGCATCGATATCGGGATTGACCGGCAATCCGGCCTTTTTTGCGCGTTCCCAATAGCGGATCATCCAGTCGAGCACCATAGCTTCATCCCATTGCACATAGGCGTCGCGCAGCAGCGATACCAGATCGTAGGTAATCGGTCCGAAAACCGCATCCTGAAAGTCGAGGATGCCGGGGTTGCCGGCCGGCAGCACCATCAGATTGCGTGAATGATAATCGCGATGCACATAAACTTGCGGTTGCGCCAGATTATTGGCCAGCAGCGTTTCGAATACTTTGTTCAGGGACGCCGTTTGTTCATCGTCCAGCGTCAGTTTCAGATGCTGTCCGATATACCAGTCGGGAAACAGTTGCAGCTCGCGCAGCAGCAAAGCGCGATCGTAGGGCGGCAGCGCCTCGGGCTTGCTTTGGGTTTGCAGCAGGATCAGGGCATCGATGGCGTCGATGTACAGTTTATGCGCGGTGTCGTTGTTGAGTTGGTGCAGATAAGTCGTCGAACCGAGATCGGACAGCAGCAAAAAGCCTTGCGCGACGTCTTGCGCCAGAATCTGCGGCACCGAGACCCCGGTGGCGCCGAACAGGTCGGCTACATGGATAAACGGTGTTACATCTTCCTGCGGCGGCGGAGCATCCATTACAATCAGCGTGCCGCCGTTTTCCGTGTTGACACGGAAATAACGCCGGAAGCTGGCGTCGGCCGATGCCGGGCGCAATGAAGCGATCTCCAGCCTGGGGGTATCGATGGCGCTAAGCCATTGCTGCAATTGCGTCAAGCGAAGATCGGTTGAATCGGTATTTAAAGACATGGACGGCCTGAGTAAATCGTTTAAGGACATGGAGTTCCCATATAATAAGGGATTATTTTCAGGAAGCACTAGTTAGTCAGTGCTTCCTTTGTTTATCAGAATTCTTGGCTTAGTGCGGGTTTTTCCATAAAACTGCCTGTTAGGGGCGTTTGAATAACTATTTCAGGGTGTAGCGTCCAGTGTCATTTTCTTCCCGGCGATTGTTTCGTATTTTCACCTCATTTGTCGTGGCCACGTCGGCCTCGGCGACATTGCCGACGACTGTGTTCGCTCAGACCGCTCTTGGCATGGGGGCCACGGATGATGCCGCGGCTGCCGCCAAGCCGGCCAGCGGCGCCAAGAATAAAGATGCCGATGAAGCGACAACCGTGAGAGCGGAGCAGATGACCGGCCGGCCCGATCGGGAAGTCGATCTCGATCGCGACGTTGAACTGATCCGGGGCAATACCATCGTCAAGGCAGATAAGGCGATCTACCGGATTGTCAAGGATGAGGTGGATGCGACCGGCAACGTCTGGATGAAAACCCTGACGGCGCGCTATACCGGTGATCATGTCGTGCTCAATATCGATTCAGGTGAAGGGTTTGCTACCAATCCCACTTATGTCCTGGATGCCAACGGCGGGCGCGGCTATGCGCAGCGGGCCGATTTTCTGTCCAGTGAACAGTCGGTGTTGACGCAAAGTACTTACAGTACTTGTGAGGCGGTAGACCCGGATTGGTATATCAAATCCCAGACGCTGGATCTGGATCAGGGCCGCGATGTCGGCACCATGACCAACGGTATTGTGTATTTCAAAGGCGCGCCGATTTTCGGTTCGCCCTGGCTGGATTTTCCACTGTCGGATGCCCGTAAATCCGGTTTCCTGGCGCCGACATTCGGCGCGACCAGCACCGGCGGCATGCAATTTGCGGTTCCTTATTATTTCAATATCGCACCAAACCGGGATTTGCTGGTTACGCCAAACTACATCGCCCGCCGGGGTTTGCAGATAGGTGAGGTCGCTCGTTATCTCGGCGACAACTATTCGGGTACAGTCTCGGGCCAGTGGATTGACGATCATTTGACCAATACCCAGCGTTATACATTCACCCTTCAGCATGCCCAGACCTTTAAAGACGGTTTCGGTTACGGCTGGAATGTGAGCAAGGCTTCCGACAATAACTACCCGACCGATTTTTCGAATACGCTGGAGGGCGTTTCGAACCGGTTGCTGCTGCGCGATGTGTACGCTTCATACTCAGCCACCTATTGGAACGTCACGGCGCATGTGTCGAAATATCAGGTGCTGCAAGACCCGCTATTGCCGATCACGCAGCCGTATGACCGTGTGCCGCAAATTATGTTGAATGCATCGCGTTCGGACGTTGCAGGTTTCGATCTGAGCACGACCGGTGAATTTACCCGTTTCTCCAGCCCCGGTCTGGTCGGCGGCGATCGTACTTCGATTACGCCCAAGATTTCCTATCCGATTCTCGGCACCAGCTATTATCTGACGCCGACAGTTTCCCTGGATGCGACCAACTATCGTCTGAACAATCAGGTTCCTGGTGCGCCTGTCGATCTGAACCGCGTGACACCCACGTTCGCGGTGGACAGCGGACTGACATTCGAACGCGACGCCAATTTTTTCGGCCGCTCGATGACACAGACTTTTGAGCCGCGGCTCTATTATTTGCGCACGCCGTTTCGTGAT
>DATMOE010000313.1:0-4056 GCA_035568435.1 Herbaspirillum sp.
ACACATACCAGACGGCTGTATGCCTGATTGAAGCCGATGATGTCGAAGCGCGCGTTCTGAATCACGGCCGGTAAAGGATTGAGTTGATCGAGAATCGCCTGACTGACCTGCGATAGTTGTTCGCACGCGGGTGTCATGGCAGAGACTTGTTCGACCTTGCCCGCCAGCAAAAACAGATGCCGCGTTTCCGCCTCCGTGCATTGCAAGGCGCTTGCAATCGCATTTAATACCTTGGTCGACGTGCGCACCGGACGGCCTTGTTCCAGCCATGTGTACCAGGTAACGCCGATCTGCGCGAGTTGCGCGACTTCTTCACGGCGCAGGCCGGGCGTGCGGCGACGGCCGAAGTGCTGCAACCCCAATCGACTCGGATCGAGACTTTCACGACGCGTGCGCAGAAAGGTGCCCAACTCACGCGCAAGGCTGGCGCTGGCAAGCGATGCGAGCTCCTGCTCTTCGTTGATTCCCATCGTATTTCCTCTCGCATATACCGCAGACCGGTACATTTTATACCAGGATAAACAAGAACTTGTACCACGTTAGATGATTCCGCATACTAGCCCAAGTTTGCACAATTTTGAAGATATCCACACCATGACAACGCTCACCGGCACTGCTGACAAAACCGCATCCACCCTCGGCACCGCCGGCCTGATGGTGCTGCTGGCGGGGCAACTGTTGCCGCAGATCGATTTCTCGATCGTCAATGTCGCGCTCGACGCGATCGCGCAAACTTTTCATGCCACGCCAACCGAATTGGAATTGATCGTCGCCGTGTACGGCGTGGCGTTCGCCGTGTGTCTGGCAATGGCCGGAAGACTGGGCGACAACTTTGGCCGCAGAAGATTATTTCTATGGGGCGTGCAGGTGTTCGGCGTTGCGTCCTTGCTGTGCGGATTGGCCGGCTCGATCTGGATGCTGCTGGCGGCGCGCATTTTGCAAGGTGTCGGTGCTGCGTTGATCGTGCCGCAGATTCTGGCGACGATCCATGTCGGCCTCAGCGGTCACGAACGTTCGCGCGCGATCGGTTATTACGGCGCGATCGGCGGCTTGGCCTTCATCATCGGACAGGTGCTGGGCGGCTTTCTGGTGTCGGCAGATATTGCCGGCCTCGGCTGGCGCAGCGTGTTCTTGATCAATCTACCGATCTGCGCTGCATTATTGATCGCTACGCCGCGCTGGATTCCAGAAACCACGCGCGGGATCAAGGTCAATATCGACTGGCCCGGCACGGCATTGCTGGCAACGCTGATCGTCTGTCTGCTGCTGCCGCTGGCGCTCGGTCCCGTCAAACATTGGGCCTGGCCTTACATTGCATTGCTGATCGCCGTGCTGCCGCTGGTGGCGCTGCTGTGGAAAACCGAACTGCGCCAGGAAAAACGCAATGCGCATCCATTACTGCCACCTGCTTTACTGCGCATTCCAAGCACCCGTTTCGGGCTGGTGATTGCGGTGTTATTTTTCTCCTGCTGGAGCGGTTACATGTTTGCCATGGCGCTGACATTGCAAAGCGGCGCAGGCCTCTCGCCGCTGCATGCCGGCAATGCCTTCATCGCGTTGGGCGCGGCGTATTTTCTGTCGTCGCTGACCAGCGCCCGCGTCGCCAAACGCTTGGGGCAGGCGCCGACATTGATCCTTGGTTGCGCAGTGCAGATGGCTGGATTGCTCGGCGTGATGCTGACGCTGAAACTGGTGTGGCCGCATCCGAACTTGCTGAACCTGATCCCGGCCACGCTCTTCATCGGCTACGGACAAGCGCTGATCGTCGGCAGCTTCTTTCGCATTGGCCTGTCCGATGTGCCGACCGATCAGGCGGGCGCCGGCAGCTCGATGTTGTCGACGGTGCAGCAGGCCTCGTTCGGCTTGGGGTCCGCGTTGCTCGGCACCGTGCTGGCGCAAACCTTGCGCCTGGGCGGTAACTACCTGCACGCAATCGTCGCTGCGCTCAGTACCGAATTCGGCATCATGGCCGTGCTGCTGATCAGCACCGTGATTTATCACTTCCGTCACGGTAAAAAACGCGCGCCTCAGTAACCGTAAAATTCTTCACTGCGAATGTCGTCATCATGGATGCCGACGTAATCCAAGGTATCCCGTAGCGCCTCGACCATGTCCGGTGGCCCCGCCAAGTAGTAGATCGGCGCCGAAAGATCGTGCACGGCCCTTTTTACTAAATCTTCATTGATCCGGCGGGTTTCGCCCTCCCACGACCGGCTGGATGCACTCATCCGCGTCATCATCGCGATCATGCGAAAGTACTTATTCTTTACTTCGAGTCGTTGCAGCTCAGCCAGAAATGCGGCGTCTTCTGGACGGTGATTAGAGTAGAGGAGTAACAAGCGTTGGGCTAACTGGTCCTTTGCCGCTTGTCGCAGGATACTCATAAATGGCGTGATGCCAATGCCGCCAGCCATGAAGACCCCTGGCCGCGCCAGATCGTGATGCAGGGTAAGTGATCCGGTCGGCCCGTTGATCTCTGCGCGCGAACCGATCGGCAGGGATCCGAGTGCCTGCTTAAAGACACTATTTCGCATGCGTGTGGCAACAATCAATTCGTTTTCAAATGGCGCACTAACGAGAGAAAATGTGTGGGAGGCGTTCTGGCCGGCTGGCAAATTGATCACGACATCAACCGCCTGGCCAGGTTTGAAGCTGAAGCCGGCAGGCTTTTCAAAATGAAACGCCATTGTGCTTTCGGCGACTTCTTCTCTTCCTTCAAGTCTTACCTGATAAGTATTCATCTGATTTCTCCTGGAACGCGGCGGTAAGGCCGGGGAGTCAAAATGGCTGCAGCTCTTTCGCAAGTTGCTGTGCCTAGGCATTTCCGGCATCATTCAAAAATAATTATAAAAAGGGGGCGCACATGCAAGAGGATAGGCATCGTAATCGTTTAGTTCCGACCCGGCGGCGGCTGTTGCAAGTGGCTGGCGCCACGGTGGTGTCCTACTTCCTGCCTGCGCGGTCCTTTGCCGCAAACGACCTTACCGGCCGCTTGGCCGCTTATATGATTGCGTCTCGCGACCGCGCCCTGCCTGATAGCGTCCTGCTCGATGCCAAGCATCGCATTCTGGACACGGTGGCGGCGATGGTGTCTGGATCGGCCCTCCGGCCCGGCGTCATGGCCACCCGTTTCGCCCGTAACCAAGGCGGCGTGCCAGAGGCGTCCATTCTCGCCAGCGACATCAAGACATCCGCCATCAATGCGGCGCTGATCAACGGCATGCTAGCCCATTCAGGCGAATCCGACGATTTCGAACCGGTAACCAAGGCGCATCCCGGTTCGGCCACCGTTCCGGCGGCTCTGGCTATGGCGGAGAAAGAGCATCGCTCTGGAGCGGAAATGATCCGCGCAGTGGCTCTGGGCTACGACGTGGGGTGCCGGTTCCTGCTGGCGCTCGGGCCTGACCTTGTCCGTGGAACGCATCGCGGAGCGGAAGCGTATGGCGCCACGATGGCCGCCATGGCGACAGCGGCCTCACTGGCCCGTTTCGATGAAACTTCCACGCGCTATGCGATTTCCTATGCGGCGCAGCAGGTGTCGGGCCTGTGGAGTTGGGTAGACGATCACGACCACATCGAGAAGGCCTTCGACTTCAGCGGCATGGGGGCGCGCAACGGTGTCACTGCGGCGGTCATGGTGCAGGCGGGGTTCACCGGCGTGCGCGATGTCCTGGACGGCACGCACAACCTGCTTCGAGCGCTGTCGACCGATCCCATGCCAGACGCGATGGTGGCAGACTTGGGCAGCCGCTACTTCATCACGGAATCCGGCATCAAGACCTTCACGGTGGGGTATCCCAACCAGTCGCCCCTGGACGCCCTGCTGAAGCTTCGCCGCGAGCTCAATCTCAGCCCTGCGAACGTGGAGAGCATCCTCGTCCGCCTGCCCGAGGACGCCGTCCGCATCGTGAGTTCGAGTCCAATGCCCGACGTCAATTGCCAATACCTGATGGTCACCGCCCTGGTGGATGGCGGGGTCTCGTTTGCCAACAGCCACTCAGGCGAGCACATGGCCGCACCGGAGATCCGTGCCGTCATGGAGCGGGTCAAGGTGAT
>DATMOE010000314.1:0-5462 GCA_035568435.1 Herbaspirillum sp.
GGTGCGAGGACTATGCTTGGAAATGAAGTGGGATGCCAAATCCTGGATATCCTCTTTGCGCTCGCGCAATGGCGGCAAATCGATCGGGAAAACATTCAGTCGATAATAAAGATCTTCACGTAAATGACCTTCACGGATGGCATTGCGCAGATCGCGATTGCTCGCGGCAATGACGCGAATATCCAGCTGAATTCTGCGGTTGCTACCCAACCTCTCCAGACAATTATCCTGCAAGAAGCGTAAAAGTTTCACCTGCAATGCCATCGGCATTTCGGTCAGCTCGTCGAGAAAAATGGTGCCCTCATTGGCCAGTTCGAACTTACCGATGCGATCCTTGAAGGCCCCTGTGAAAGCGCCCTTCTCATAGCCGAACAATTCCGCTTCCAAAATGTCGGCGGGAATGGCCGCGCAGTTGATCGGCACAAAAAGTTTACCGCTGCGTGGCGACGCATTGTGAATCGCGCGCGCGGCTAATTCCTTGCCGGTGCCGGTTTCGCCCGCAATCATGACCGAAGCCTTGGTCGGCGCGACCTGGCGAATGAGTTCATAAACCTTCTGCATCGCCGTGCCGGCGCCGACAAAAGCATCCCAGCCACGATTAAGTTCATCGCGCATGAAGGTGTTTTGCCGCACCACTTCTGCTTCGGTGAGCACCCGCACAATGGCCAGTTCCAGGGTATCAATGTCAAACGGGCGCAAGATATAGTCGCTGGCGCCATACTTCATTGCTTCCACCGCCGACTCAATCGAGCCGTGGGCGGTAATGACGATGACAGGCACGTCAACGCCGTCCTTTCGAAGGCGCGTGAGCAACTCCATGCCGTCCATTTCCGGCATCCGCATATCAGTGATGACGAGATCCACCGGATTATTGCGCAACACCGCCAGCGCTTCGCGGCCATTACCCGCAACGAAGACCTCATGGCCGGCTTTGCGCAACATGATTTCCAGAACGCGGCGCATATTCGGCTCATCGTCCACCACCAGAACGTAACGTTGGTTCATGCGTTGATTCATGCTTGAGTACTCATTTTTGAGTGCGTTTTACGCGACAAACGGATGGTGAAGCGCGCGCCGCCGAGATCGCTTTCGCCAGCCTCGATTTCACCGCCATGGGCAATAACAATTTGCTGCACGATCGCCAGACCCAATCCAACCCCGCCCTCGCGGCGAAAGAAGAAAGCCTCGAAAATGCGCGCACGTTCTTCGACCGGAATGCCTGGCCCATCATCAGAAATTTCAATACAAAACAGATCCTTGTCTGCGTAAGTCGCCAGCCGTATCCGGCCGCCGGCCGGCAGCATTTGCAGCGCATTCACAATCAGGTTAAGCAGCACCTGCGTGATCTGCTCTGCATCGCAATCAATGATGGGGGCAGTAGCGTCGAAGCGTTCGGTCACCGTAATCTGCGCCTTCTCGATTTGCGCGCCCAATAGTACGCTGGTTTGGCGTATCAACACATGCAGGTCGGTCGGCTCTTTTTTAAATGCGCGAGGCCGCGCACTATCGAGCATGGAGGAAACCAGGCGATTGAGCCGCTCGGTTTCGCTCTCAATGAACCCCAGCAGCTCGCGCCCCTCTTCGGAGAGTCCGGGCTCGCGTTTGAGCATCTGGGCCGATGAACGCATGATGCCCAAAGGCGTTCGTACTTCATGGATGATGACCGAAGACATCTCGCCCACCACCGCCAGCTTGGAGGCGCGCACCAGATTGCGCTGCGACAGTTCAATATCATTCACCATCTGCGTAAAGGCTTCCCCCAACTCGCCAACTTCACCGGTCGCCGTCGCAGGCGCGACCAAAGAATTTTGGCCAAATTTGTAGCGCCGGGTAAAGGCGGTCAGCTCAATCACCGGTCGCGCAATCTTCCCGCTGACTTTGCTCGCCACGGCCAGCGTGACGAGAACCAGCCCCACCAGAATGGCCAACGAAATTTCACCCATGCGGCGCACCGGCGCCAGCGCTGCAAGTTTCGTTTGAATAACCAGGACATTCAAACCGGTGCCGGCAAAACCTGCAAAGCCGCTTGCACGCCCCAGACCAACGACAACATTCGAATCGGATACCGGAAAACCGCTGTGATCGAAAGCGCCGGCCGCGCGATTCTGCAATTCCCAGGCAGCGAGCGTTTGCCCGGACAGCAGGCCGGCCTCGCGCAATTTCCGGGAGGCCGCAAACACGCGGCCACGCGCATCGACCAGCGCGACCATGCGGTTGCCGGAAGCCGCGCTGTCCAGCAAGGCGTCAATCTGGGTCCAGTCGAAATCCAGAATTAACATCCCCAACTCGTCGCCTTTAAACACGGAATTGATCGCGGCGCGAATAGAGAGCGTGATCTCGCTCCCCGTTTGAACTGGCGCTTCAAGCAGGATCGTTGCGCCGGCCAGCGTCACCGTCTGCCAGATCGGATGGGTGTCGAGGTGCTTGCCGATGGTTGCCGGGTTACTGCTGGCCATAACCCGGCCAGCCTGGTTTACCGCATACAACTCGCGATATACTCCGCCGTAACCGATCTTGAGCCTGGCCAGAAAATTGCTTATTCGCTTATCGACGTCCTGCACTTGCATGTCCTGCATGACTTCAAGCGTGCTCCAAGTCGCTGCGTTCTGAAGGCGTTCAAACATGATCTTGTTGATATCGGACGCGATCGCTGCGGCCTGCGCCGCAAGGCTATGCTCGATTTCAACCTGCATCGCTTCGCGCGCTGTGACAAAGGCGAGGACGGCAAGCATGATCGCAGGCGCAAGCCCGATCAGAAGAAATGCTCGAAGTAGTGTTTTGCGGATCGTCACCGGCACAGTCTACGTCAGCTAATAAATAGAAGGAAGCAGAGGGAAGCTCAATGAGGTTTCAGGTATACGTAAAAATCGTCGCGTCAATCCTGACAACGGGACTATTGTTGGCCACTTGCGGTACTGCCGCCGCTGCTGCTACTGCGCCCGATAGCATCGACGGCAGCGGGGGCGCCCTATCGGCCTATGAACTGGGGCACGGCTTACCCTTGGGGAATAGCGGTTTTACCGTTGGCGGCTATAGCTCGCTGCAGGGTCAGAACGTGCAAAATTCAAATTCGCGCGCGTCGCTGAGTCACTTGAGTATGTTTGTCTGGTGGGAAAATGAATCCCGGCTCAAATTTTTCTCCGAAATCGATAGCAAGGATTTGTTATCCGCCGACGAGCAATCCGAAGCAGACAATCATCGCTATCTGTCGATAGAGCGCCTTTATTTCGAGTACAGTTTCAGCGATGCATTGACACTGCGCGCCGGCAAGTACCTGACCCCCATCGGCCACTGGAACCAGCTCCATGCCGATCCGCTCGTTTGGACCACCTCCCGCCCCCTCATTACCACCCAGTTATTCCCCGACAATGCCACCGGGGCGATGGCGCTGGGCAATATACGAATATTTGGCCGGCAAGCCGACTATACTTTGTACACCTCGGTCGGCACCGATATCCGCCCAGATCCGGCGCAAGCCCCCTTTAACGATATCACTGGCGCACGCTTGAACGTGCATGCAAGCGAGAACATGCAGATCGGCATCTCATACGCAGGGTTTGATCAGCGCACGGCAATCGAGGAAGAGGACCAGTTATTGGGCCTGGATTTTCTTTGGTCGGATCATGGCTATGAACTCAGCGGCGAGGGCGCCTACCGCAAGTCGAGCGCAGGCCCGCAGCGCAGTGCGAAAGGCGGGTTTATTCAGGGCGTGATGCCGCTCTACAACAAACTCTTTGCGGTTGCCCGTGTTGAATCCATCAACAATCCAGACATGCAAGGCACTACCCGGCTATGGGTGATGGGATTAAATTACCGTCAGAATCGCGCCATTTCATTCAAGCTGGAATTCATACATGGCTTCCATCAAAGTATCAGCGCTGCTGGATTTTTATCTTCGATCAGCGTGCTGTTCTGACAAACACGATGCACACCGTGTTATCGCGCCTTTGGCTACTCGCAACGCTGCTGCTGTGCCCGGCGTTGTGCCCGACCTTATGGGCCGTTGAACCAGCCGTGCCGGGCATTTCTGTGATTATGGCGCCGGGCGCTGTCCTGCCTAAACTTACGCGCGAAGAACTTGCTTTGATATTTGAAAAGAAAAAACGTTTTTGGGACGATGGCGAACGCATCCAAGCCGTCAATCTATCGGCGACCAACGCCTTGCGGCGCGCGTTTTCAATGCAAATATACGGCCAGAGTCCCGAAGAACTCGATGACTATTGGCGCGACATGTACTTCCATGGTGTTTTGCCGCCTTATGTCCTCGCCTCCGAGGAAGCTGTCATCCGCTTCGTCGCCAGCACACCTGGCGCAATTGGCTATATCTCCCGTTGTTTAACCGATCATCGCGTCAGCGTGATCATGCGTTTAGACGCTGGCTCTGCGTGCGTGCACTAGCAGTACTACTGCAAAAATTGTCAACAACACCTGCAGCGCCAACATCTTTTGCAGGCCATATTCCGCATCGCCTTTGCGCGCAATAGCGTCATAAAGCCCCTATAAATCATCGAATGATCAAGCGTCCACCATCGCTTGCTCCGCTGGCATCGGAATTGCATTAACACTAGCGCAGCGATTATTCCGATCGCGCCAAATGCAACGAGGAGCCAGCACATGCTTGACGCCCTTCCATCCATTCCTACGCTGACAGCAGGCAATGATGGCATCGACTCTTCAAACGATAGACACATAGGGAACCCTGATCGGCGGTCATCCGACATCATCTATACATTCGCGGAACAATTTGGCGATAGCCGCGCGGGGGTGGAAAAATTCATCAGCAAGCGCTACACCGCCGCCTTTGGCGCCACGTTAACCAATTTCATGCCGCGCTTGTTTTCCCTGCATTCTGCCAAGGGCGACATGGTCGCCGCGCTAGGCTTGCGGCCGGCAAGTCAGCGCTTATTTCTAGAACGTTATCTGGATCACCCTATCGAGGCAGTGCTCGGAAATGCACTCGGAATGCCGGTCGAGCGTCGACAAATTGTTGAAGTCGGCCATTTTGCCGGTGCAGGTGTCGGGGCCAGCCGCGCAATGATCAAGCAAATGACAGCCGCCCTGTTTCACGAAGGCTTCAGATGGGTGGCCTTTACCGGGACCATCGGACTGCGCAATGCGTTCTACCGCCTGGGATTAAATCCCATGGATTTGGCGCCCGCCGATCCAATGCGCCTGGATCACAACGAACGGTTGCAGTGGGGCCGCTACTACCAGGAAATGCCGCGCGTACAGTTCGGCGATATTACGGATGGTTTTGCCGCGCTGAGGCACCCCAACCCGCACCCCCACCGCCCTCCTACAGCCAATCCCTCAGTAAGGAAAACACCGCAATGAGCCTCACGCTGGACGCCATCGCCAGACACGCATCGACACGCCCCGACGCACCGGCGCTGCAAACCGCGCAGCGCAGCATCACCTATGCCGAACTCGCCGCACTGATCGACAAACTCGCACAACGGCTG
>DATMOE010000315.1:0-2828 GCA_035568435.1 Herbaspirillum sp.
TGGTGACGCCGAACGACCATGCGGCTTCGGCAATATCGCGATCGACTTGCTCAATGCCGAGATAGGTCAGCCGGATCAGCGGCGGCAATGCGTATATCACCGTTGCAAAAATTGCCGGCACCTTGCCGAGGCCGAACAGCATCAATATCGGAATCAGGTAGACGAATGTCGGCAGTGTCTGCATCACATCGAGTATCGGCAACAGCAGCCGGCGCAATAGCCGGTTGCGCGTCATCCATACACCGAGCGGAATACCGATTAACAGGGTCAGGACGGTGGCGATAATGACCAGCGTCAAGGTTTCCATCAGCTTTTCCCATAAGCCGAACGTGCCGATCAGATAGAGCAGGCCGACCAGCAACAGGCTCAGCCATATCTTGCGCGTGGCATGCCATGCCAGCAGGCCGACGGCCAGCAATACCAGCCATGCAGGCGCGGCGCGCAAGGCCGATTCCAGCGGCACCAGCACCCAGCGCAGCAGCGCTTCGCTGACGGCATGGAAGGTGTCGCCATAAGCGGCCACCAGCCATTCCACACCGCGATTGATGGCGTCCTTGAGGGAAAGCGAAAAAAAGATGTCGTTCATTTGTCGGGAGGGCACAGGGACGATTGGCGATTAGCGCAGGCCGGCCGAAACCTTGGCGGCGACCTCGGCATCGACCCATTGTTTTAGCACTTCGGGATGTTGTTTCAGAAAGTCTTGCGCCGCTTGCCTGGCGTCCAGCCTGCTGTCGCTCATGTGCGCCAGCGTTTTGTTAAGCAGATCGAGCGGCACGTTGAATTTGTCGAGAAAACCGCGCAGCACCGGCGCACCGTCGCCGAAGACTCTGGACACGCCGACCCGGATGACCGCCTCCGGCGCTGCCGAGCCGCATGGCTTCGGCTGGTCTTTGTCGGTCAATGTTTTAAAGCAAGCTTCGTTGTAGGCCGGTTCGACTAATTTGACGAATTTGAACTTGCCCATCAGCGGCGTCGGTCCCCAGTAATAAAACAGCAGCGGCTTGCCGCGCCGGTATTCGGAGGTAATGGCAGCGTCCAGCGCCGGACCGGTGCCGGGCCGGAAATTGACATAGCTATCGGTCAGTCGATAGGCTTTCAGCTTTTGGCTGTTGACGCCTTCGCAACTCCAGCCGATAGGGCAATTCAGGAAACGGCCTTTGGATGGTTCCTCCGGGTCTTGGAACAGCGCCTTGTACTTCGCCAGATCGGTTACCGATTTCAGATCCGGCGCCATCGGTTTGATGTTGCGCGCCGCATCGCCCTTGATCACATATTCCGGGACATACCAGCCTTCGCTCGCGCCGACGATCACTTTTCCTAACGGCAATACTTTGCCGGCTTTGTAGGCATCGTTCCACGCCTGGCTGCGGCCGATCCATTCTTCGGCCAGCACCTGGATGTCGTTATTGGCCAGCGCTGCTTCCATCGCAACGGTATTGCCGGGAATGCTGTCGGTTTTGCAGCCGTAGCCCTGTTCCATCACGATGCGCATCAGTTCGGTCAGCAACGATCCGCTTTCCCAGTTCAGTCCCGCAAATTTGACCGGCTTACCGGCGGCGCACCATGGCGATGCAGCGGCTGCGCAGGCAGATTGCGTAGCCAGCAAAATGCCGATGCCGAGGATTACTGCGCGCAATGCTTGTCGAATCGTCATCGAGGCCTCGATTTTGAGACTGGAACACAGAGAGAGGCATCGTATCGCATATCGCATTTGCCGATAAAAAAAGCCGCTTATGAAGACATAAGCGGCGGTTTTCGTATGGCTATGTATGGAGATTTATCTTCGATCCGCGCCTTATCCGCGCGAGCGCAATCTGCCATCGACGACGCGCACAGGATCGCCGATGCGCCAGGCGTTCGAAGCCTCCGAAAATTCGCGCACTCTGCCGTTTTCCATACGTACGATCACTTCATAAGTTGTGGTCGTATGGGTGCGTTTTTCTATTTCGTTGCCGGCATAGCCGCCGCCTGCGGCGCCCGCAACGGTTCCCAGCAGGCGTCCGTTGCCGGAACCGATCTGATTACCCAGCAAGCCGCCTACTACGGCGCCAGCGGCGATACCGACACCGCTGGTTTTTGCTGCATGCTTGACTTCACGAATGTTTTCGACGCGTCCGCACGATTCGCAGATTTCAGCTACCGGCGGTGGTGGTGGATTGGCAAGGTTTTCCGCATCGCGCTCGGCAGCGGCTTTTTCTGCACTGCTCAGAGGCGCAGTGCTTGAGGATGAGGACGTAATCGGTGGCGATGCGGACGTAATCGGTGGTGAATTGGTGCTTCTCGATCCGGGGATCAGCCCGGTAATCGCGGCCACGCCGATCAGACTGACCATAATTACCGCTATTGCAGCACCGGCAATTAGGGGGTGAATTCGATTTTTCGTTTCAGTATTCATAACGTCATCCTCTTTTCTTGATTAGGGATAAGACAATGACGCAGGCGATTTGTTCCGTGAAAACGACGGCGCGGGGCCGTCGTTAACGACTATGCCGATTCAGCTTAATCTTCCCGGCGCAGATGCGGAAACAGAATCACATCGCGGATATTCGGCGAGTCGGTAATCAGCATGATCAAGCGGTCGATACCGATGCCGCAACCACCGGCCGGCGGCATGCCGTATTCCAGCGCGCGGATATAGTCGGCGTCGTAGTGCATGGCTTCGGCGTCTCCGGATTCTTTGCGCGCCACCTGGGCACGAAATCGCGCCGCCTGCTCTTCCGGATCGTTCAGTTCGGAGAAGCCGTTGGCGATCTCACGGCCTGCCAGAAAGAATTCAAAACGGTCGGTCAGGAACGGATCGGCATCGTTGCGCCGTGACAGGGGCGACA
>DATMOE010000316.1:0-3432 GCA_035568435.1 Herbaspirillum sp.
GCGCTGGCGCGTTTCGAGAACGTCAAGCGCCGCATGGAATTGCGCGGCAAGGTCGGCCGGGTTGCGGTGTACGACGATTTTGCGCATCATCCGACCGCGATTGAAACCACGGTCGCCGGCTTGCGCAAGAAAATCGGCGCAGGGCAGGGGCAGGAGCAGGGGCGCATCCTGGCAGTACTCGAACCGCGTTCCAATACGATGAAACTCGGCATCATGAAACAAGCGCTGCCCGACAGCTTGCGCGGCGCTGATCTGGTCTTCGGCTACGGCGCCAAAGGCAGCGGCAAGGATGCCTTGGGCTGGGATCTGGCCGCCGCACTGGCGCCGTTGGGCGCAGCGGCGCAAAGTTTCGATGACCTGGGGCAGATGGTGCAGGCGATTGTTGCTGCGGCCCGGCCCGGCGATCATATTCTGGTGATGAGCAACGGCGGTTTCGGCGGCGTGCATCAAAAGATTCTCGACGCGTTGCCGGCATGATTTTATATTTGCACGGTTTTCGTTCGTCGCCGCATTCGGCCAAGGCGCAAATGATGGCGCGGCGCATGGAACAACTCGGGCTGGCGGATCGCTTTTACGCGCCGCAATTGCCGGCGTCGCCCGAAGAGGCGATGGCATTGGTGCTGGCATGGGTGGCGCGCCAGAAGGATGGCAATGTACCGGAAACCCTGAGCATCGTCGGCTCATCGCTGGGCGGATTTTATGCCACCTGGCTGGCGCAGCGGCTGGATTGCCGCGCCGTGCTGCTCAATCCGGCCGTTCAGCCGCCGCGCGATTTGCAGCGATATGTCGGCGTCAGCACGCAATACCATTCAGAGGAGCCGTTTGAATTCAAGGCAGAGTACATGGCCCAATTACAGGCGCTGACGGTGCCGGCCATTACCCGCCCGGAACGTTATTTTTTAATTGCCGCAACCGGCGACGAGGTGCTCGATTGGCGTGAAATGGTGGCGCATTATCCCGGCGCCCGGCAACACGTCATCGACGGCAGCGATCACGGCATCAGCGAGTTCGAGGACTATGTGGATGAGGTATTGGCATTTTGCGGCGTCGCGCCGCAACCATCCCAGGCAGCGTTGCCTTAATACCAATCGATTTTTCCGGTCGTGGCACATTGCCGACGATCGTTCATAACAAATAAAGTGTGCAATGAATTTACTTTTTGAAGAGTCCGGCGATTTTAAAGCGGGTGTCATGTTCTCCCAGCAGGGCGAGTCCTATCAGGTTGAAATGGCATCCGGCAAGCGCACCAAAATCAAGGCGCGCGATGTATTGCTGCAATTTGCCGCGCCGACGCCGGTCGTGTTGCTTGAGCAGGCGCAACAGTTGGCCGGCGAAATCGATCTCGATTTTTTATGGGAAGTCGCCGGCACGGACGAATTTGCCTTCGTCGATCTCGGCACCGAATACTTCGGCCATGCGCCGCTGCCGCACGAGGCGGCCGGTTTGTTGTTCCGGTTGCACGGCGCACCGATTTATTTTTATAAAAAGGGTAAAGGCCGTTATAAGGCGGCGCCGGAGGAATCGCTGAAAGCAGCGCAGGCCGGTCTGGAAAAGAAAAAGCTGCAAGCACAGTTGCAGGCGCAATACGTGGAAGAATTGAAAGCCGGGCGTTTGCCGCCGTCGATGCAGCCGTTGGCGCTGCAATTGTTATTCAAGCCCGATAAGAACAGTCTCGAATACAAGGCGCTCGATGCCGCCTGCAAGGAATTGCAGACTTCGCCGCAGCGTTTGATGCTGACGGTCGGCGGGATCGCCTCGCCGAAGCAATTGCATTACGCGAAATTCCTCTATGAATTTTTCCCCAAGGGCACCGGTTTTCCTGAGCTGGCGGTCGCGCCGCCGCCACTCTTGCCGGTGGCCGATGTACAGGCATTTTCGATCGATGACGTGACCACAACCGAAATCGATGATGCCATATCGGTGACCACGCTGGCCGACGGCATGATCCGGGTCGGCATTCATATCGCCGCGCCGGGGCTGGGCATCAAACGTGATGATGCGATCGATGCGATTGCGCGTCATCGCATGTCCACGGTTTATATGCCGGGCGAAAAAATCACGATGTTGCCGGATAACGTGGTGGAAGCCTTTACGCTGGATGCCGGCAAGACCTGCGCAGCATTATCGCTATATGCCACGCTGGACCCGGCCGACTGGACGCTGATTTCAACCGAAACCCGGGCCGAGACCGTGCCGATCAAAAGCAATTTGCGGCACAACGATCTGGATGCGCTGGTCACCGAAGAAGCGTTGGCCGAGGGCAGCGGCGATTATGCGCATAAGGCCGATATCGCGCTGCTGTGGCAATGGGTGCAGGTGCTCGAAAAAGGGCGCATGGCCAAACGTGAAGCGTTCGGCTTGCGGCCGGAGCAACACAATCGGGTCGATTTCAATTTTTATGTCGAAGACGATGTCGTGACCATTACGCGCCGCAAACGGGGCGCGCCGCTCGACAAGATCGTCGCGGAATTAATGATTTTCGCCAATAGTAGCTGGGGCAAATTGATGGCCGATCACGGCGTGCCGGGCATTTATCGGGCGCAGGGCGGCGGCAGCGGCGCGTGGCCGGCCAAGATGGCCGTGCGCATGGTGACGCACGCAGCGCCGCATCAGGGCCTCGGCGTGGATCAATATGCATGGAGCACCTCACCGCTGCGGCGCTATACCGATCTGGTCAATCAATGGCAGATTCTGGCGTGCATCGAACATGGCGTGACGGCGCCGCTGGTAGCGCCCTTCAAGCCGCGCGATGCCGATCTGTTTGCGATCGTCTCCGCGTTCGATGCGGCCTATGGCGGCTATGCCGATTTCCAGAGCACGATGGAGCGTTACTGGTGTTTGCGCTGGCTGGCGCAGGAGCAGGCCAAGCTGGTCGATGCCGTCGTGCTCAAGGACGAGATCGTGCGCCTGACCGAATTGCCGCTGGTCATCCGCTTGCCCGGCATGCAGCAGGTCGCGCGCGGTTTGCAGGTCAAGCTGGATCTGGTGCGCTGGGATGAGATCGATCTGACGATTGAAGCACGTCTGCTGGAGGTGCCGGTAGTGCAGACCGGCGATGTGCTCGACGTTGCCGACGATCTGGATGACATCGACGACGAAGATGCTGCTGCGATTGCAGTCGTTGCCGCCGAAGCTGATGTTGAGGCCGGACTTGAAGGCGAAGAAAAACAGAACGATGGTGATAATTCGGCAGAAGATTCTGCATCGGAAGCATGATGCAGGCGGGGGGAATCAGTTTGTATCGTAACAGCACAATCGCGTGAAATTCATTGCTGAAAATCGCATTTTGAGTATTGCCATCGGCGCGTCGGTGCTGGTGCATGGCACGTTGCTGGCAGTGCATTTTGCGTCGCCGGACGCGTTTCGGCTGAAAAATGCCGATCCCGGGCTGGAAGTCATCTTGGTCAATGCCAAGCACAGCCGCGCGCCGGT
>DATMOE010000317.1:0-6731 GCA_035568435.1 Herbaspirillum sp.
ATTAAAAACTTCTTCCCATGCGGCATCGGCGGCATCGCCCCGCAACGGCACCCGATAGCCATGCCGCGGCACCGGCGTCATATTGACCACGATCAGCATCTGATCATCCCGATGAAAACCCAGGCGCAGATACGCAAACACGCTATTGTCGCTATCGTCGCCGATGGCCCAGCGGAAGCCTTCTGCATCGGCATCGCGTGCATGCAATGCCGGCTCCGTCACATACAGATGGTTCAAATCGCGCACCAGTTGTTGCACCCCGCGATGGCGCGGATCGTCCAGCAGTTCCCACTGCGGCGAAGCGTCATGATTCCACTCGGTCCACTGCGCCAGCTCGCACCCCATGAACAATAATTTTTTACCGGGATGGGTCCACATGAAGCCCAGATAGGCGCGCATATTCGCCAGTTTCTGCCACACATCGCCCGGCATTTTGCTCAACAACGAACCCTTGCCATGCACCACCTCATCATGCGAAATCGGCAGCACGAAGTGCTCGGAAAATGCATACAACAGCCCGAACGTGAAATCGTTATGGTGATAACGGCGATAGGCCGGATCCTGCTCGACGTAACGCAAGGTATCGTGCATCCAGCCCATATTCCATTTATACGAAAAGCCCAGCCCGCCATGCTCCACCGCTGCGCTCACGCCCGGCCACGCGGTCGACTCCTCGGCGATCATCAAAGCGCCGGGACAACGCTCGGCGATGGTCTGGTTCAGCTCCTTCAGAAACGCCACCGATTCCAGATTCTCGCGGCCACCGTGGACATTCGGAATCCACTCGCCCGGTTCACGGCTGTAATCGCGATACAACATCGAGGCCACCGCATCCACCCGCAAGGCATCGACGTGAAAATTTTCCAGCCATTCCAGCGCACTGGCGATCAAAAAACCGCGCACTTCATTGCGGCCCAGATTGAAGATCAGCGTATTCCAGTCCTGATGAAATCCCTCGCGCGGATCGACGTGCTCATACAAGGCCGTACCGTCGAAATGCGCCATGCCATGCGCATCCGCCGGAAAATGCGCCGGCACCCAATCCAGAATGATGCCCAATCCGGCGGCATGCGCACTATCCACAAACCGCGCAAAATCGGCCGGCGTGCCGAAGCGTGCGCTGGGGGCAAATTGGCTCAGCGGTTGATAGCCCCAGGAGCCGCCGAAGGGATGCTCCATGATCGGCATGAATTCAATATGCGTAAAGCCCATGCCGAGCACATACGGAATCAGGCGATCGGACAGTTCAACCCAATCCAGGCTGCGCCCATTTTCTTCCATCACCCGCAGCCAGGAACCGGCATGCACTTCATAAATGGAGATCGGCGCACTCGATGCTTGCCGGTCGCCGCGCTCAGCCATCCATCGCGCATCGGTCCAGACCAAGGGCGCACCGCAAGCCACCACCGATGCCGTGCCCGGCGGCAGTTCGGTTTCACGCGCGATTGGATCGGCTTTCAGCGGCTGCAAATGACCGTCCGGCCCGACGATTTCATACTTATAGCGACTACCGGCAGGCAAACGCGACACAAATATTTCCCATACCCCGGCTTCGACGCGCAGACGCATCGGATGGCGGCGGCCATCCCACAAATTGAAATCACCCACCACCGATACCCGCTGTGCATTCGGCGCCCATACCGCAAAGCGCACCCCCGCCACACCCTCAACATGCATGGTTTGCGCCCCCAGGCAACGCCCCAGCTCGCGATGCCGCCCTTCCCGCAGCAAATGAATATCCAGCTCGCCCAGCAGCAAACCGAAGGCATAAGTATCCTCGGCGATCTGCACCGCGCGCCCGCCGCGGCCGTCCGGCCAGGTCACCCGCAACAGATAGGCTTTGGCATCCGGCAAATGCACGCTACCGATAAAAAAACCGTCGGCCTCGGCGTGGGGCTGCAGCGTCCCTAATACAGTGTCTTTGCCATCCCGCGCCAATATCTCGACGCCGAGCGCCCCGGGCTGATACACCCTGATCTCATACAAATCGAGCGCATCGGCAGCGGCAGCAGCATCATTGAGGCGATGCGGCCCCAACAAGCGAAACGGATCGCCCAACCTGCCATCGAGCAGCGCATGGATATTGCCGGCGGTGGTAGCTGCAGCAAGCTGCTGATCGACACCATTCCGATCCAGCGAAACGTCATTCATCCGTATTTCCTTTATCCGATTTCCGGTGCCGCGCACTGTGGCCGGCACCGAGTATGCGCGTCGCAATCGCTGCCAATCCACGCAGCGGCACGGCAAGCCAGGCCGGCCGGTTGGCCGCCTCATAACAAAATTCATAAGCCGCTTTTTCCAGCATCAGTAAATCCAGCAAATCCGCCTGCTGCTGCGCCGACAAACCTTTCAAATGCGCCCCAGGGACCTGCCAATAGCCCTCCAGAAAGGCCCGCTGGCAAGTCGGCGTAAAGCGTTCCAACGTGGCCTGTTTGCGCGCCTGCGCCGCCAGCCCCAGATCGCCGGGGCCGATATTGGCGGCATGCGCGGCGGCATAATCGAAGGAGCGCAACACGCCGGCGACATCGCGCAGCGGCGACTGCTTGGCGCGCCGTGCTTCAATCGGCGCCGAGGGTTCGCCTTCAAAATCGACGATATAAACATCATGGCCGGATACCAGCACCTGACCCAGATGCAAATCGCCGTGAATCCGGATGCAAGTCGAGCCGACACCGGCCGCAGCCAACCGCGGCACCGTCGCCAACAAACTCTTGCGCCGCGCCAACAATCCCTGCGCCGCAGCCTGATCCTCCGGTTTGCTCCATTCTTTCTGCTGCGCCAGCAAATCCAGCGCTGCCTCCAGTTGATTAGCGGCCCGCTTGATCCATGCCTTGCTATGCGCGGCCGTTACCGTTTCCGGCGCAAACGCCGGATTGTCGGTGGCAGTAGCCAGTAGCGCATGCATTCGACCGAGAGAGTGGCCCAAGGTGCCGGCAAACTGCGTCAGTTCCAGCAAAGGATCAGTGGTCATTGGAATGATCTCCGCATGCGCCGGCGTCTGCGGCTGCGCATATACGGGAGCCGCCGTGTGCACCGAGTCGACCGGGCCGGCCAGCACATCATGGGCAATCGCGCGTTCCAGCGCATCGATGGTCCATTGCCATGCATCGCCCTGGTTGTCGACAAACTGTTGCAATACGATCAGCGCAGTGGGCGTGCCATCGGCGGCAAAACGCGTCACTTCACCCAGCATGGCCGGCGTGCTGGCGTAGCCGAGCGCCGTCAGGTACTTGCCCATTTCAATCTCGGGATGGATACCGACGCTCAGATGGCGAATAATTTTCATCATGACCAGCTCGCCGATGACCAGCGAACTGTTCGATTGCTCGGCCGTGATGCGACGCACGCCGGCATCGACGCCGACCGTAATCGCCTCCAGAGCGGCATTGGCGATAAAGCGGATTTCCCCTTGTGGCGTCGGCAGCACGGCGTTTTCACGCAGCAACTCCAGCACCACGGAGGCAAACGAATCCAGCGCAAACGCATCCGTCAGCAAGCCGACGCGATTATTGCGGCGCACCCGCGCCAATGCCAATTGATGCGGCAATGCGGTGATGGTGTCTGCTTCGCGGATAAAGCCCAACGGCAACAAATAACGCGACATGCCATGCGAGGTATGCACTTCGATTTCGGTCAGCAGCACCGGCAAGGCGCCGGGCGACAATTTCGACGGCGGCAGCGTCAGCGAGACCACGATATTGATCGAATGGAGTTTGCGGTTTTTGCCGGCATACCAACGCCGCTTCATGAGATACGCCGGCAACGCTTCCTGCTCCAGCAGACTGCGCGCCGGATTGCGCATGATGTCATCAACGCCGTTGCGCAACACCAGCGTGGCGTATTCCGGCAAGGGTTGCTGCGCCGGCGTGTACCAGGTCGGCATGGTCGCTTCGGTGGCCAGCACGAACCAGTAGAAACCGTAAGGCGGCAGCGTCATCAGGTAATTCAATTGGCCCACCGGCGGGAAGGCCGTGCCGCCGATCATTTCCACCGGCACGCGGCCGGCAAACGCCGACAAATCCAGCTCCACCGCCTGGGCCGACGGCCCGACATTGGCCACGCACAAAATCGTTTCCTGCGCGTCATCCTTGAGCGGATCGGCATACTCGCGCAGATACGCCAATATCTTGCGATTGCTCGGATACAGCACGCTCAGCGTGCCGCGCCCGAAGGCCTTGTGCTGCTTACGCACGTCGAGCATGCGGCGCGTCCAGTTCAGCAGCGAATGGCGATCGCTGCTTTGCGCTTCCACATTCACCGATTGATAGCCGTACAAGGTATCCATGATCGGCGGCAACACCAGGCTGGCCGGCTCGGCACGCGAAAAACCGCCGTTGCGGTCGACGGTCCACTGCATCGGCGTACGCACGCCATCGCGGTCGCCTAGGTGGATGTTATCGCCCATGCCGATTTCGTCGCCGTAATAAATCACCGGCGTGCCCGGCATCGACAACAGAAAACTATTCAGCAACTGGATGCGCCGCGAATCGCGTTCCAGCAGCGGCGCCAGGCGGCGGCGGATACCCATATTGATGCGCGCGCGCCGATCCGCCGCATAAAAATTCCACAGATAATCGCGCTCCAGATCGGTCACCATTTCCAGCGTCAATTCATCGTGATTTCGCAAAAAAATCGCCCACTGACAATCGGCCGGAATCTCCGGCGTCTGGCGCAGGATATCGGTGATCGGAAAGCGGTCCTGCTGCGCCAGCGCCATATACATGCGCGGCATCAGCGGAAAATGGAATGCCATGTGGCATTCATCGCTATCGCCGAAATATTGCTGCACGTCTTCCGGCCACATATTGGCTTCGGCCAGCAGCATCCGGTCCGGGTATTTGAAATCCAGTTCGGCCCGGATTTTTTTTAGAATCGCGTGCGTTTCGGGTAAATTTTCATTGGTCGTGCCTTCGCGTTCGATCAGATACGGCACCGCATCCAGGCGCAGCCCGTCGATCCCCAGATCGAGCCAGAACGACATCACGCCCAGCACCGCCTTGAGCACTTGCGGATGATCGAAATTGAGGTCCGGCTGATGCGAAAAGAAACGATGCCAGAAAAAGGCATTGGCGACCGGGTCCCAAGTCCAGTTGGATTTTTCGGTGTCGTTGAAAATGATGCGAGTACCGTCGTAACCGGTATTCGTATCGGCCCAGACATAGAAATTGCGCGCCGCCGAACCAGGCTTGGCGGCCCGCGCACGTTGAAACCAGGGATGTTGATCCGAGGTGTGATTGATGATCAGCTCGGTGATCACCCGCAAATCGCGCTTATGCGCTTCAGCGATAAAACGGCGCGCATCGGCCAAAGTACCGTAATCGGGATGCACGTTGCGGTAGTCGGAAATATCGTAACCGTCGTCGCGCCGCGGCGAGGGATAAAACGGCAGCAGCCAGATCGTATTGACGCCGAGGCCCGCAATGTAATCGAGCTTGTCGATCAAACCGGCAAAATCGCCGATGCCGTCGTTATTCGAATCGAAATACGATTTGATGTGAATCTGGTAAATCACGGCGTCCTTGTACCAGAGCGGATCGGCGATAAATGCCGAGCGCTCTTTGGCCCGGCGCTGACTGGCCCGGGAGGATTTTTTCATGGCGCCTCTAAGGGCATGGGTCTCGTTCATCATATCGTTCATATTTGTCCTTGCGGGCGCAGGCGCCAGATGGCGTAGGGCGTGTCGTGCGGATTCAGCGTGATGGTTTGACGCTTGCCATGCCAATCGAAACGATGTCCGCGCGCCAGATCTTCCACCGCCAACACGCCGTCATCGGATAGACCGAATTGCCATAGCGGTAGTTCGATTTCGCCGCTGTGCGGCGTGAACGGGTCCAGATTGATGACGACCAGAATCACGTTGTCGCCAAAGCCGGCCGCGCCGTCGCGGCGTGCCGTGAACTTGATGAAGGCCAGCAGATCATCGTTGCCGATAGGCTGGAAATGCACGCAGGTATGCGTCTGCAGCGCAGGATTGGTGCGCCGTATCCAGTTCAGTTGCGCGATCTCGGCCACGATATTGCCGGGCCGCTGCCAATCCCAGGCGCGGATCTGATATTTCTCCGAATTCAAATACTCTTCCCTGCCCGGCAGCGCCTGCGCTTCGCATAACTCAAAACCGCTATACACACCCCATAAACCGGACAGCGTGGCGGCCAGTGCGGCGCGAATCAAAAAACCGGGGCGTCCCGAACGCTGCAGGAAAAAGGGATTGATATCCGGCGTATTGACGAAGAAATTCGGCCGGAAAAAATCACTGACCGGCGTCTGCGTCAATTCATTCAGATACGCCGTGAATTCCTGCTTGCTATGCCGCCAGGTGAAATAAGTATACGACTGGGAAAACCCGATCTTGGCCAGCCGGTACATCATTTTCGGCCGGGTAAATGCTTCGGATAAAAACAGCACATCCGGGTAACGGCCGCGGATATCGCCGATCATCCATTCCCAGAACGGCAGCGGTTTGGTATGCGGATTATCGACCCGGAAGCTGCGCACGCCCTCATTGGCCCAGAACAGCACCACATCGCGCAACGCAATCCATAAATCCGGCACCGCGCCATCGGCATAGAAATCGACATTCACGATATCTTCGTATTTCTTGGGCGGATTTTCCGCATAGCGCATCGAACCGTCGGGCCGGCGCCTGAACCATTGCGGATGCTGCTTGAGCCAGGGGTGGTCCGGCGAGCATTGAATCGCGAAGTCGAGCGCGACTTCCATCTCAAGCCGGC
>DATMOE010000318.1:0-2976 GCA_035568435.1 Herbaspirillum sp.
GTCAATCTGGCGCAATTGCTGCGCTATTTATCGGATCGTCTGCTGCTCAGCGGTTTCGGCTATGAGCCGGTGCAAGCGCTGCCCGAACACGGTATTTACCACCCGGATCTGGCGCAAGGGGCCGGCGTGCAGGACTGGCTGGCGCATAGAGATGCATCGCCATCCCCATCGGCTCCTGCAGTGGGCATCGTGTTTTACCGCGCCCACTGGATCAGCGGCAATACGCGCTTCATCGATGCCTTGATCGATGCCCTGGAACGGCAGGGCATGCATGTCTTGCCGGTTTTCACTTCCTCGCTGCGGGCCGGCGGTGGCAGCGGCCAATTGCCGACCGCGCTGACATTTTTCAGAGACGCGCAAATTGCCGTATTGATCAACACCACCGCATTTGCGATGGGTGAAATCAGCGCCGGCGGCACCACCCCGGCAGGCTGGTCGGTCAACGCGCTGGAACAATTGAACGTGCCGGTATTGCAAGCCATGACCAGCGGCATGATGCTGGAGCATTGGCAGCAATCGCCACGCGGCATGAATCCGCTCGATGCGGCGATGAATGTGGTGCTGCCTGAATTCGACGGCCGCATCATCACGGTGCCGCTGTCGTTTAAATCGCCTAGTTTCAAGGAGCCGGCGGCCGGTGGCGCGAGCGCCGCCCAAATGATCGAATACCGTCCGCTGCCGGACCGCGTGCAGCGCATCGCCGGTCTGGCAGCACGCTTCGCTCGTCTCAAAACACTGGCCAACAGCGAGAAGCGGATCGCCTTCATTTTCACCAATTCCAACAGCAAGGCATCGCAGATCGGCAATGCCGTCGGCCTCGATGCGCCGGCTTCGCTGATGCATATTTTGCGCGCCATGCAGGACGCCGGTTATCGCATCGGTGATTTGCCCGACAGCGGCACCGCCTTGATCCATGCCTTGATCGACCGCTGTTCCTACGACGACATTTATCTGAGCGCGCAACAACTGACGCAGGCGGCCGGCCGCGTGTCGGCGCAGCAATATGCCGCATGGCTGGCCGATCTGCCGCCCGAAATGCAAGCCAAAATGACGGCGCAATGGGGGCCGGCGCCCGGCACGGCGTATGTGCACGATGGGCATTTGACGCTGGCCGGCATTGAGCTGGGGAATGCTTTTGTAGCATTACAGCCGCCGCGCGGCTACGGCATGGACCCGGATGCCATTTATCATCAGCCGGATTTGCCGCCCACGCATCACTATTACGCGCTCTACCGCTGGCTGCGCGATACCTGGCGCGCCGACGCCATCGTGCACGTCGGCAAGCATGGCACGCTGGAATGGCTGCCGGGCAAGGGCGTGGGCTTGTCGGCGCAATGCTTTCCCGATGCGCTGCTGGCCGATATGCCGCTGTTTTATCCCTTCATCATTAACGATCCGGGCGAGGGCGCGCAAGCCAAGCGGCGCGCGCATGCGGTGGTGGTCGATCATCTGACGCCGCCGATGACCACGGCCGATACTTACGGCGCGCTGGCGCAATTGACGCAATTGGTCGATGAGTATTATCAGGTGGAAGTATTAGACCCGAGCAAGCTGCCTTTATTGCAGCAGCAGATATGGGAACTGGTCAAGCAAACCAATCTGGATACCGATTTGCAGGCCAGATTGCTGCATCACGATCATGATCATGGCGATGGGCATGAAGGGCATGAACATCACGGCCACGACCATCACGATCATCACGATCATGATCACCACGACCATGAAGCCGCGCTGCCGGACGAACTGCGCAAAATGGGCGGCGCCGATGTTGCGCATCTGATCGAAGATCTGGACGGTTATCTGTGCGAACTCGGCGCGGCGCAAATCCGCGATGGTCTGCATATTCTCGGCCAAGCGCCGGATCATGCGCAGATCGTCGACATGCTGGTATCGCTGACCCGTTTGCCGAATCAGGACGTGCCGGGCCTGCAAGAAGAAATCGCCCGTCTGTTCGGTTTGAAAATCGACATGCTGCTGGATCAGAAAGGCCGCCGTCTGAATGTGGTGGGCGCATTGGCGCGTCTGGCGCAGCATCCGGTGGTTACACGCGCCGATGCGCTGGAAGCGATCGATGTGTTATCGGTGCAATTATTCGCGGCGCTGCAAAAGCGCGACTTCGCCGCCGATGCTGTCGATGCCGTATTGACGAGCGTATTCAACGGCCTGGAAATCGATGGCATGGGTAGCAGACAAAGTTTGCTGCAACCCGTAGCGCGCTCAGCCATGCCGGTTGACGGCAGCGTATTGGCGCAGGCGCGGCAGCGCGCCCGCACAGCACCGAAAGCCGCGCCGGCGCATATTCCGGCGACTGCGGTTGCAACAGCGCCCCCGGATTTCAGCGCGCTGCGCCGCATCCTGCAATTTTCCTGCATCCAATTAGTCCCCAATCTGGCGCGTGCCTCGGATGAAATCGGCAATCTGCTGGGCGGTTTGTCCGGCGCTTACGTGCCGGCCGGCCCCAGCGGTTCCCCCACGCGGGGCATGGCGCATATCCTGCCGACCGGCCGTAATTTCTATTCGGTCGATCCGCGCAGCGTGCCGTCGCAATCGGCCTGGCGCGTCGGTCAGCAATTATCGAATGAAGTCTTGCAGCGTTATCTGCGCGAAACCGGCGTTTACCCGGAAAGCGTCGCCATCAGCGTTTGGGGCACCAGCGCCATGCGCACCCACGGCGACGATGTCGCGCAGATCTTGGCGCTGCTCGGCGTGCGTCCGCTCTGGCGCGCCGAAAACCGGCAATTGATCGGCGTCGAAGCGATCCCGCTGGCGCAATTGCAACGGCCGCGCATCGACGTGACGACCCGCATCAGCGGCTTCTTCCGTGATGCGTTTCCGCAATTAATCGAACTCATCGACGATGCGGTCAATCTGGTGCTGCTGCTCGACGAGCCGCCGGAACAGAATTTCGTGCGCAAGCATTATCTGGCGGAACTGGATGAGTGGCTGGCAAAAGGCGTGCCACCAGCCGACGCCGCC
>DATMOE010000319.1:0-5561 GCA_035568435.1 Herbaspirillum sp.
AGCAACCAGGCGAGCGCGCGCACATGCGGATCGCGCAAATGGCCATGACGCCGGTGAAATTGCGCTTGGAACGCGGTGATTAATCTATGCCGGATCAACGACATCGGTGGCCCGCAAGGTCGTCAACAAACACAGGTCGTCCCATACTTTGCGTTTATCGGCTGGATTGCGCAGCAGATGCACCGCCCCATAAGTGATCAACGCAGGGTACGTGCCAACACGATGCATGCGCCCGCGCAAGGTATCGAACCCAGCATGCTCGCCGTCGATCAATTGCAAGGCTGCAGCCGGTTCCATCACAATCAATACCGATGGTTGATGCGCAGCGATCTGTGCCGCCATAACGGACAGATCGCCTTGTATCCGGGCTTCTTTTTGCAAGCCCAACGCCAACAAAATATTATCGAACAATTCATCCGCACCTTGCACAGTGGAGGCGCGGTCGATGAATAGATAACGCGAGGGATCAGCAGCAGCATCGGCATCAACGCCGGCGCCGGATTTGATGCACAGCGTCAATGCCGTTTTGAGCGGCGCCGATGCAGCGTTGGCAGCGACCGGTCCGTCGTCGTCCCATGCGGCATCCCCGGACTGCACATCGGCGACAGGCGGTGCGATCGAAACTGCAGCCGCAGTCGCAACCTCAACCTCAACTTCAGCCGCCGACGACACTGCCATCTCAAGCACCGCATCACGACGCACCCACAACGGACCGGCGCCGATCTCATCGAGTACGGCAATGCGATGCGCCAGAGCGGAAGTTTCAAATTGGAGGGTCATAGCGACAGCGTCATCATGATGGCGTCTTCACGCGAGGTATCGGCGGCAGGATAGTAGTTTTTACGGCGACCGATTTCGCTAAACCCGTAACGGCTATAGAACGACAATGCCTGCTGGTTCGATACGCGCACTTCCAATAGCATCGTTTGCAAATTGTGCAGCCGCGCCAGGTTCACAGCTTCACCCATCAATCGTTGTCCATAACCCTGGTGCTGCCGATCGGCATCGACGCTGAGATTAAGCAAATGCGCCTCGTCGAGCACCGGCATCAATAAAAAATAGCCCAGCAAGCGTTGCCTCGCATCGCGCAGCAAACGCGCGTAATAAGCGCTGTTAAGCGAGTCTTCAAAATTACCCTTCGTCCAGGGATGGGAATAGACACGCTGCTCGATCGCCATCACTTCATCCAAATCCGACGCCTGCATTACGCTACAGACCAGCCCTGCATCTTGTGCCGTAACCGCGCTCATGCCGAAGCCTTGGCGAGTCGCTCTGCCGTGGTGAAGGCAATTTTATTGCGCAGATAAAGCGGTTGCGCCTGATCCAGAGGTACGCTGCCGCCCTTGGCCGCGGCGGCGCGTCCGACCACCGCGATCTGCCGCGCCGACGGCATGACGAGCGGCTGCAAATCGATCAATAATGCGCATCCGGCAAACGCTGCTGCATACGCCGTCAAGCCATTACCGCAGGCGACAACCTCGCCGACCGGCAATACCGCTTCGGCAGCGGACAAGGTGGGCGCCGTCACGACTTCCCAGGCGCCATCTGCATAACGGTATTGCGCCCAATAGACTTCACCCATGCGGGCATCCAGCACCGCCAGCACATTCTGCGCGCCGCAGGATTCGTAACAACCTTGCGCCATCGCCTCCAGCGTCACCACCGGCACCACCGGCAAATCCGCCCCGAACGCCAAGCCCTGCACTACGCCGCAAGCAGTGCGCACGCCGGTAAACGAACCGGGGCCGACGCCAAAGGCAATCGCATCGCACTGCGCCAGCGTGATGCCGGCTTCGTGCAGCAGCGCTTGCACCATCGGCAAGATGGATTCGGAATGCGTATGCACGCCGGCCGATTCCCGGTAAAGCAGATTTGCACCGTTCAATAGCGCTGCAGAAGCGATTTCGGTGGAGGTTTCTATGGCTAGGATTATGGGCATGCGCGTATTTTACCCTCTCCGTCGCGCATGATTGCACCGTTACGGCGGCTTTCTTTGCGGCGCGAAAAATGATTGCGGCGGTTGGGGTTTCGAGGTTTATTCAACGTAACGGCGCAGTGTTTCACCCTCACCCTCACCGGTGTAAGGCTTTGGACCGCGTCCGATGGGGTAGAAGCTCGTCCAATCCATCTCATGTCCGCCACCGGCCTTTGGTGCCCCAAAAAATGCATGAATCCCATATTCCATTGGCCCCTCTAACTGACTCTCCGTCACCGGTTCGGGCGTAGTAGATCTGTAATAGGACGAACCGTCGAGCGCCCGATAATTAAACTTGGTGCCATCGTGGAATTTTTTGACGCTCTCCACGCATTCCGGCGCATCGCGCTCAACAATGCGTAGCAGCACCTTCATTTCCACGTCGCTCAAATGTTTAACAACCGTATGAGATCCGATGTCATCGACTAATCAAAGAGTGGCAATAATCATCACCGATATCCGGCGAGCCAGAAATAAGGCGCTGACGCTTACTCATTTTGGCTACAGCAGTTAATCCCCATGGAACCGGACCAAACATCTTGTCAATCCGTTCAGAGTAAAATACCGCGCATGACCTTTTCCAGACTCGACGCAGACAACCGGCAAGCGCTGGCGCAAGCACTCGCCCACGATGAATGGGTGATCGCCTGCCTGTGCGCGCAATGGTGCGGCAGTTGCCGCGAGTACGAGATCGCCTTCGCGCAACTGGCCGAACGGCATCCGCAACACCACTTTGTCTGGATCGATATCGAAGACCAGGCCGACATCGTCGGCGATTTCGATGTCGACAATTTCCCTACCCTGCTCATTCAGCGTGGCGCTACTGTCACTTTTTTCGGCACCATGGAACCGGAAATTCGTCTGGCCGAGCGCATTTTCATGACGCATCGCCAAAAATCGGATGCGGAACTACAGGTCGACGCAATTTCCAATGAGCAACATCGTGCATGGCAGCGCGATTATGAATTAGGCAAGCGGCTCAGCGATGCACTAGGCGCGGCCCGCTGAAACGGGGGGGGTGTTGCCCCGTAAGCTCTTGTTATTTATCCTGCTGCAATGTAAAGTCGAAGGTTTATTTAATCGGCGTCAACCTCTTTTATGGCTTTATTCGTTCACAAGTACGGCGGTACGTCGATGGGCTCGACCGAGCGCATCAAAAATGTCGCAAAACGCATTGCCAAATGGCACGATGCGGGTCACCAGATTGTTGTAGTGCCGTCGGCCATGTCGGGCGAAACCAATCGTCTGATTGGATTGGCCAAGGAAATCATGGAGCAACCCGACCAGCGCGAACTGGACATGCTGGCGTCGACCGGCGAACAAGCCTCGGTTGCATTACTGGCAATGGCATTACTGGCCATCGGCAAAGAGGCGGTTTCCTATTCCGGCTGGCAAGTACCGATCAAAACCGACTCCTCCTTCACCAAGGCACGCATCCGCTCGATCGATGACGCCAAGATTCGCAAAGACCTGAACGCAGGCAAAGTGGTCGTCGTGACCGGCTTCCAGGGCGTCGACTTCGACGGCAACATCACGACGCTGGGACGCGGCGGTTCCGACACCTCGGCGGTGGCGGTGGCGGCGGCAATGAAAGCGCAGGAGTGCCTGATTTATACCGATGTCGATGGCGTCTACACTACCGACCCGCGCGTGGTCAGCGAAGCGCGCCGCCTGAAAACCGTTACATTTGAAGAAATGCTGGAAATGGCATCGCTGGGCTCCAAAGTACTGCAAATTCGTTCGGTCGAATTTGCCGGCAATTACAAAGTACCAACGCGGGTATTGTCGTCGCTGACCGATCCGTTAATTCCGCTGGAAGAAGAATCCAATTCCGGCACCCTGATTTCGTTTGAGGAAGACAGCAACATGGAACAAGCCATCATTACCGGGATCGCATTCAGCCGCGACGAAGCCAAAATCACCGTCCTGGGCGTGCCTGACCGTCCTGGCATCGCTTATCAGATTCTGGGGCCTGTGGCCGACGCCAATATAGAAGTCGACATGATCATCCAGAACCAGTCTGTCGACAACAAAACCGATTTCACCTTTACGGTATCGCGCGCCGACTATGTCCGGTCCAGCGAAGTACTGAACAGCACCAAGGACAGTATCGGCGCGGCATCGATTGTCGGCGACACCAAGGTATCGAAAGTCTCCGTGGTGGGTGTGGGCATGCGCAGCCATGTCGGCATTGCATCGCAGATGTTCCGCACCCTGTTTGAAGAAGGCATCAATATCCAGATGATCTCCACTTCGGAAATCAAGATTTCGGTGCTGATCGACGAAAAGTACATGGAACTGGCGGTACGGGCCTTGCACAAGGCATTCGATCTGGAAAGCAGCGACCCTGCGGCGGGCGACCGGATCAACAGTTAAAAAGGCAGCTTCTTTTTGTGCGAAGTCTTGGTTGACCGGACTGCGCTGAAAAGATATCATGCCTGACTTTACTGCAGCGAGTAGTTTTCGCCGTCAGTGTGGAGACGTGGCCGAGTGGTCGAAGGCACTTCCCTGCTAAGGAAGCATATGGGCTTAAACCTGTATCGTGGGTTCGACTCCCACCGTCTCCGCCAAGAATTGCTAAACCCTTGAAAATCAAGAATATTCTATATATTTAAGGGCGTTTTTCGTGGGTAAGGTACAAAGCTCAGGTACAAAGAAGAGCGGGCGGGATTCCTCTGAAAAGGAGGTCTCAATGCCCACTTACCTATCACGAAAGCCAGACGGAATCTATATTTTCCGGCGCTCGGTGCCTTCTTCCTTGCGTAAATTTCTCGGCAAGACTGAAATCAAAAAATCCCTTGGTTCTAACTTCAGCCAAGCTAGGAAGAAATGCAATGAGTGGTCAGTCGAAACTGACCGGCAATTCGAGGAAGCTCGCAAACCACTCACCCGTACTCCCCTAAAATCGTTAAATTTGAACGATTTTTACGACAAGCTTGAAGTTGTCAACGAAGTCACTCCCTCTTTCATCCAACAATTTCGTGCGTTCCTGCTCGCATCGGCGGATGCGGCAGATTTTCAGCGCCGCAGTGAGTCATTTGAAAATTTTCCGAAGCTAGAAGTAACTGAAGCAAACGGAGGTATCGCGCCCCTGCTGAAAAAAGCTATTTCAGAGGGTGACGCCAGCACTTTTATACCCGTCATGCACCAAACGTTACATTTACGGGGCTATCGACTCGCCGACTCGCTGCTCGGCACGAAAGATGAACATCGGCTCGCATTTGAGTTCGTGCGTACAACGCAGGAAACGCAGCACTTGATTTCGACGCGTGACAACGGAGACTATTTTTCCGTTAAGTTATCTGCTGAGCCGCTACCCCAGGGAGCCAAGCCTTTGGAGGCACAACCGGAATCGGACAAGAAAAAGCTGTCATTCTTCATTAACGAATTCTTAGCGAACTGGTCACCAAATAAAAAATCGATGCAGTCGAAGCTGGTGAAGGCGCTTACACTCTTTAAGGAAGTGACGACCGATCTGGATATTGATAGGCTGCGACAAGAGCACATCAAAGATTTTTTCAGGCTGCTGCATCGCCTTCCGCCGCGCTGGCAAGAAGCGGCTCGCCGAGAAGCCCTAACTGCAAAA
>DATMOE010000320.1:0-2548 GCA_035568435.1 Herbaspirillum sp.
CCGCCAGCGCCCGCGCGATGCCGACCCGCTGCGCCTGGCCGCCGGACAGTTGGTGCGGCCAGCGGTCGTGGAGTTCTTCCAGGCCGGTAAGCTGCAATGCCTCGGCCACGCGCGCCGCGCTTTCTGCCGCATCGATGCCAAGCGTTTCCAGTCCGTAGGCAATGTTCGCGGCCACCGTGCGCCATGGCAGCAGGCGGCTATCTTGGAACACGATTGCGCGCCGACGCCGGCCAGGCCGCTGCGGCAGATTGAAGCGCATCTCGCCGGCACCCGGCGTCAGCAGGCCCGCAGCGGTACGCAGCAGCGTCGATTTTCCGACGCCGGAGCCGCCGACGACGGCAACAAAACTGCCGGCCTCGATATCCAGCGACAGATCCTGGATCACGGGTGCCGCGGCGCCTGGATGCGTATAGGCGAGACGGTCGAATTCGATTACGGACGCCAAGACAGCACCTTTCTTTCGATTAGCAAATACAGCAGATCGGTGATGGTGTACACCACAGAGATCGCGAGCATATAAACCACGACCGCATCGTAAGCGCCGACCCCGGCCGCCGCATTCATTTCCTGGCCCATGCCGGGCACGCCGAGCAGTTCCGCCGCAATCAGCGTCATCCAGGCTTGCCCGATACCGGTGCGGATGCCCGACAGCAGGCCCGGCGCAATCGCCGGCAGTGTGATGCTGATGGAGCGGCGCCAGTAGCCGCCTTGGCCGAAACTGCGCGCCAATTCATAGAAGCGAGGATCAATGTTGCGTACTGCGCTATAGGTGGCGAAGTAGTTGACCCAAAATACGCCGATGGCAATGACGAACGCCGCGCCGGCATGACTGACCTTGAACCAGGCAATGGCGAAGATTACCCAGGCCAGCGGCGGAATCGGCCGCAGGATGCGCGATACATAGGACTGCAGCATATCGAAGCGCGGCAGCGTGGCGGCCGCTAGTCCGATCAGGATGCCGGACAGCGCGCCGAGGCCGAGACCCCAGACATAGTGAGTCAGGCTGGAACCGATTGCCGGCAGCAGCCGATCGCTGCGCCATTCGAGCAGGAAGGTTTGCGGCAGCACGAACGGGTCAGGCAGTATGCCCGGATTGACCCAGCCGAATACGCCGACCGCTTTCCACAGCAGCACGAACAGGACGACGCCGGCGATACCGTAGGAGATGCGGGTCAGCGGAGGATAGGAACGCGCCGTCATGACAGCATTGGCCCGCAAAAAGCAATGCGATCAATGCGATCAGTGCGCTGCTGCATCATAGAATGAGGTGTCGAACATCTTGGGAACATCCACCGCAGGTCCCGACAGCGTGCCGGTTTCGGCCTGGAATTTTTGCAATGCCAGGGTGGCGGGAATGATCGAATTTGGATCGGCGACGAACTGGCCTTTGGAATTACGGATCGCCTGTTCAACCAGTTTGACCGGCAGCCGGCCGCCGCCGACATATTTTTGCACCATCGGTGCGGCCTTGGCGGGATCGTTCTCCAGCATTTTGGTCGCTGCGATATGGGTCGTCAGCAGGGCCTTCACCAGCGCGGGTTGTTCGCGCAGTATTTTTTCGCGGACCAGCAATACGGCGCCGGGTTGCTTCGGAAACAGATCGGCGCCGCGCGCAACCACTTTTGCGTTCGGCGACTTGTTCAGGACATTGGTCGTGGTCGGCTCCAGAATCACGGCGCCGTCGATGGCGCCGGTCAACAACGATTCCTGTATCTGCGATTCACCCTGGTAAATCAGCTTCAGGCCAGACATATCGGCGTGAATGCGGTTGCGCAGCCAGTACTGTAATGCGGCTTCCGGCACGGCGCCTTTGGGATAGCTGGCAACGACCGCCTGGCGGCCTTTGTCCTTGGCAAAGCGGGCAAATGCGGTGGCCGGATCGCCTGAGGCGAAGTACGGCGCCAGATTGCCCAGTGCGACAAAACTGACCTGTTCAACAATATTCGAGGCCACCACCTTGATATCGGCGCCCTTGGCGCGTGCTACTAACGCAGGGCCGATGCCGACATAGGCAATATCAAGCTGGCCGGCCAGCAATGCCTGCACCATCGCAGGCCCGGTCTGGAACTGCACCAGCTTCGGCGCGCCGCTGTCTTTCGGGAAGGTTCCTTGTTCCAGCGCAATGAACAACTGGGCATCGGGAAGGATCGGCATGTAACCTACTTCAAGCGGGGCCGACATTGCGGGTTGGATGCCATACAGGGCAAAGCTCAGTGCCAGCAAGGCCCAGACAAGTAGTCGCTTCATGGTGATCTTTCTATGGGTAAGGCAGGGGTAAATCGACGCAGCCGGACATTATAAATTATTCTGCTTACTGACCGATTGGCTGCGAATGTTATTGTGCAAGTCCGTAAACAATTCCAATAATCATGACAATCTCTCCATCGTTGATCGCCGCATTCGCGCCTACGGGCAAGCTTCGCGCTTCCATTAATGTCGGCAACCCAATCCTTGCAAGCACCGACGCTAAAGGGAATGCGGCAGGTGTCTCTGTCGACATGGCGCATGCGTTTGCTGAAAAACTGGGCGTCGATATTGAGCTCATCGT
>DATMOE010000321.1:0-4079 GCA_035568435.1 Herbaspirillum sp.
CTGCGTACTGTTGGCGCTGGCGGGTCTGGACCGCATCATCGACTATGACGATCACAGCGGACGGGTTGTCCTGGAACCCGGCGTGACATTTCGCCAGTTGGCGCTGTTCCTGCGCGCACGCGACAGCAGGTTCATGCCGCCGTACACCGGCTCCGGCGCACACACTTCCGTGGTCGGCAATATCATGGAGCGCGGCATCGGCAAGGGGCTGTATGAAAATATGGCCTCGCACGTGGTCGCCTGCGAAGCGATCCTGGCCAACGGCGAGACGCTCAAGACCTCACTGGACACACCCGGTCCCGCGCTGTTCGGCCTGATCCCGCAATCGAATCTGGCGGTGGTGGTCGAATTGACTTTGCAGTTGACGCCGCAGCCCAAGCTCTCGCAAGTGCTGCTGTTTGCGCTGGCTGATGAAGCCGCGCTCGGGCGTGCTGCCGAAGCCCTGCGTGAGCAAATGCTGCGGGCTGCGCCGCGGCTGCAGATTGCCTTTATGAATGACTACCGCGTGGTCACACAGGTGACGCAATTTCCATTCGATCGCTGCGATGCCGATATGGTGCTGCCACGCGCATGGCTCGACGCCTGGTGCGCCGAACTGGGCTTTGCCCGCTGGACCGGTTTCGCCACGCTCTGGGCCGACGATAGCGCCGAACTCGATGCGCGTTGCGCCGCGTTATGCGGTGTGCTGGCAGACATCGGCATCGAACCGCGCATCGAGCCGCTCACGATTGTGCGCGACGAAGCCATCGACGATACCGGTTTGAACAGCGCCTATTGGCGCAAACGCAGCCCCATGCCGAGCGATCCCGATCCCGACCGCGACCGTTGCGGCGTGATCTGGATTGCACCGGCGCTGCGCTTGAACGCTGCCGCGCTGCAAGCGGTCTTGCCGCCAATCGAGGCGATCATGCTGGCACACGGCTTCGAGCCCGGCATCGGTTTGCGCTGGGGCAACGCTGCCTCGTTAAGACTCATCGTCGGCCTGTTCTATGATCGCGATCATGCCGGCGCGGATGCGCGGGCGCTGGCCTGCCGCGACGCCTTGCAAAAATTATGCAGTACGCAGCAACTGGCGCGTTACCGCCATGGTTTGCTGGATGGCGCCATCGAGGGCGACGCCGGCGTGCGCTCGGTGATGCGGGCGCTGAAATCGCATTTCGACCCGCACGGCATTCTGGCGCCAGATCGTTATCCCTTTTTATGACCAACTTCATCAGCCCATTGCAAATCACCGGCCCGTCAACCTATGCCGGGATCGGTTTCGGCGTGCCCGCGGCGGACCCCGCCATCCTCGCGCTGCGTGCCGATCTGGACGCAAGATTGCATGCAGTGCTGGCCCCGTTGCCAGCGCCGATGCGCGCCGAAGCCGACGCCATTATCGACGGCTATTGCGGCGTGCCGGGAGAGTTCTATCGGCTGTTTTATCAGCCGGTATGGTCCTTTCTGCACTGGCTTCCTTTACGGGCTGCCGAGCCGATAGCGCCCGCACTGCTCGACGCCGCCCGCACCGCGCAAGCCTTGGGGCTGTTCCTGCATCTGTGGGACGACCATCTCTGCGACGGCCAGTTGCGGGTCGATCAATTACGGCTGCAGATCCGTACCGATGCATGGTTAGCGTATGTCTCGGCTTGCCGCCGGCTGTGCGATACGATCGCCCCAGGCAGCACGATGGTTGAAGAACATTTGGACACCTATCTCGGCGCTATCCACATTAAAGAAGACATTGCCGACCTAGCTGCATTTTGTAGTCGCTTCGAACGTCAGATTGCGATCTGGACCTTGGTGCCACAATTGCTGGGAAGAGCGTGCGGCGGCGTCGAAGTTGCCACGGCGCTGACCAAGCTGGTGCAGGCGTTTTCGAACGCGTGGCGTCTGATTGATGATGTACAGGATGTGGAGGCCGATATGTTGGCCGGGGTTGAATCGGCCGTGTGGCAGTGTTTGGACACGGCCGGTCGCATGGCATGGTCGGAATGTCATGCGCGCTCGCGTGAGATTGGCGCTTTGGAGCCGGTGTCCTGGGGCGTGTTATTTGAATTTTTGCGGGCCCCGAGCTGCATCCCGCATCTGTTGGTGCAGATTTACGACTGGCTTGATGCGGCAGCGTTGCAGGCCGGGCAACAGGGATGGCCGGAACTGGGGCGGGAGATTATTGAGCATCGTCCGTTTAGTGTTGAAGGGTGACTTCAGGGAAGCGGCGGCGCTGAAGGGTCAATGCCTTTGGCCTTGCATGCTTCAAGAAATACGCGCAAAGAAATTGCGCCTTCGTGATGCAATCCTTTTACGTCACTGGAATAAAAGTCTGCGCCACCGTTGAGGTCAATAAACTCGCCCCGGCACATATCAATTTCAGGATCGAAAACAATGACGGCCTGCTGACCGTCGATATTCATAGTGTTGATCATGGTTTTATTCCCTTTGCTGGCGCAGCCAGAACGGATGCGCCTCTTTCACGCCCTCCAAAACGAATTGCTTAATTTCTGCACGATAGTGTTCAAAATTAGTTGCCAGCGTCACTCTGTCGCTTTCGCCGAAAGGAATGTATCGCAACGCGGATCCGATATAACCGTCCAGGTACACCGTTTTGATCAAACGTTCGTCTCCCAGCTCGTAAAAAGCAACCATGCCCTTGATGTATGCGGCTCGATCGAAGTCGACGAACGACATCGGCGACATCCCGTTCGTGATTAGCGGGATATTGCATGAAATGCGTGCGGTGCGTTTATTGACGTCATAAAACGGCTGCAAGTACGGCAGGCGCGTCATTAAGAAGATTGATCGGTTAATCGGATCGGCGATGGTATGCATCGATTCAAGCAAGCGATCGAATTCCCGATTGATGAACCCAACAGGCCGATCCTCCGCCTGTGGCGGCAAATAAGACGTATTTTTAATCGTCAAGCCATCTCGGGTATATGTGCGAATGACCCCGCACTGCACCGGATCCAGAAAGTGCAGCGAATGCGGCGCCAGTGAATTGTCCGCCAGCAAGCGATGCATTTCCATGATCGCAGCTGCCTCAACATCTGAACAGGAAAGCATGAATTCAATCGCTTTCTTGTGGTTAAGAATCATGGCCGCATCTTCTGAAGGCTTGTCTTTATTGGGCTGGCCATACTCGATCAAGGCCTGCGTATCGAGCTGGGTGTAGGTGTTGCCCTCCAACCTCGATGACGCCCAAGACAAATCAATGAGCAGCTTGCCGACTTGCGTTTTCGGGTAATCGGATGTTCCCAGACGGACGACCTGCGCCAGCCGTGCAGCTTCTTCGGCGCTGAATACAAGCACTGGCTCCAGGATATTTTCGTGGTACCTGGCGAAGGGACGATGCTCAGCCGGCGTATCAAGGTACGCCGCCAGTTGCGTCAGTGTATAAGTCTGGTTTGTGATCATGATTAATGCGCTCGTGATTCTTTGTAATCCGACATTATCCGCCTCTTTGGCGCATCAGAAACCGACGGTGACGCGATTTCATTGCAAGATAGTACTTGCCGCCGCCGCATATAACCGTGGACGAACGGTTTTTTGTGAAAATTTAAGGAAAAACCGTTCGTCCTAAGCGGATCACCGCTCACGCCATCCACGATGCCAGCCGTATTGCGGATGGTGCCAGCCCCAGCCATAGCGAGGGTGATAGGCCCAAACATATCCGACGCCGGGCGAGGCGTAGGTCGGTTCTACATACACCACACCGGGCGGCGCGACGTAGGCGGGGCGCACGCTGGGAGGCGTCACGACACAGCCGCTCAGGGCAATTGCCACGAGCGCGGCGGGAATCAATATTGACGTTTTCATGATGTTCTTGGCCTCCTGTTAGGTGATGCCGATATAACGTCATGGCGCCGATAAATGATGACGGTGAAATTGTATTCATGTGTAACGCCAATGATGATTTGCCGGCCGGGTGATAACAGGCAAAGGAGTAGTATTCCAAACATAACCAAGCAGAATAAAGGAACCATCATGAATTCGATTACCGCATTTCTGGTGTTTGTTTTTATGCTCGCGGGGCTGGCCGTCGGGAACTGGGTCAATCCGTATTTCGCGTTTGTTTTCTTTGGGATCGCAGTGATCATTGC
>DATMOE010000322.1:0-6245 GCA_035568435.1 Herbaspirillum sp.
ATCGAAAGAGGGGATATTGAGCAGCGGCGCAGTGATGACCAATTCCGGCTCGCGCGGTTTGCGCGGTTTGAGTTCCACGCCGCAGGCATGCGCGGTTTCCAGCGTATCGAACATGTGCAGATAATGGGCCCAGGTCTCAGCCCAGTCCTCCGCTGGATGCGCGCTGGCATAGCTGCTCACAAAATACTGCTCCCAATCCGCCGCCGGCCCGTTGTCGTAATGCTGCTTCAGGCACGCACCGTAATCTCGCCGCTCGTCGCCGAATACGGTGCGAAACGGTTCCAGCCAGTTGCTGCCGGCAATCAGACGGTCGAAATAATAATGACCGCTCTCGTGCCGGAAATGCCCCAGCAGTGTGCGGTAAGGCTCATGCATTTGTTCGCGCATCTTCTCGCGACGGGCTGGATCGGCTTCGGCGATGTTGAGCGTGATCACACCGTCGGCATGGCCGGTCAGCACGTGCGGGCCTTCCGGCATCTCCTCCAGAAATTCAAACGCCAGACCTGCATCGGGATCGTTGAGCTTCGGCGACGGCTGAATGTGCAGCGTCCATAGCGAATGCAGCAGCCGGCGCTTGGCCGCTTCCAGGCGCTGCCAGTAGAGTCGATTTTTCTCGCTCGATAGCGATGGAATGATGCGCGTTAAATGGCAAGAGGCGCAAAGCTCGCTGTCGGCATCGCTTTCCAACATCCAATTGCAGACGTTTTCAACGGCATAGTTGTGGCATTGTTTGTAGGTGTACCCGGCGTTGAGCGGGTTCACGCTATGCCATTGATTGCCCGTACCCGCTACAAAGCTGCTAATGATTTGATGTTCCGGCTGATAGCCGAGCATGCTCCCGCAATGGCCGCAATGCGTGTTTTCAAAAAACACCTGTTGTCCGCAGTGATCGCAGTGAAAGGTTTTCATTGCTGTTCTCCGGCGCCATGCGCTGCAGCGCTGTTAATTTTATTGTTTTTTATAGTACAAGTTTTTCCGATGAGGTGGAAGGCACGTCGAATGACGTGCCTATGTCGCGCAATGGTAGGGAAGGGTAGGACCGGCAGAAGCCGGTCCGATACACCTGGCGCTTCCGGGTTGATCAGAAGCTGTGGCGGATACCGGCGATCAGCGCGCGGGAATTGTCGCCCTTCATGCCTTTCAACCCCGCACCGGTGGCGCCGTTGATAACGAACTGTGCGTTGCGGTCGGCGCGAATATAAGAGATGCCGGTGTAGAGCGTGGTGCGCTTCGACATGTAGTAGTCGTAACGCACGCTGTACGCAGTTGCGTTGGCGTTATTTTCGGCACGGTTGCGGAAGCTGCCGACATCCAATAGCAAGGAAGCGTGGGTCAATGGGATGGTGGCGCTGAGTTCGTAAGTGTTATGACGATTCATGCCGAAATCGTCGCGTACGTCGCTCACCAGGAAGGCCGTCTTGAGCGGACCGAAGTTATAAGCCATGCCAAAAGCCGCCCATTTTTGCCGATCGTTCTGCACCATTTGATTCGTTGAATAGGACATGCCCAGCGAAAAAGGACCGTTCTCGTATTGTCCGCCCACGCTGCCGACATTGCCGATATTACCGAATGAGTCGGCAGGCGGGTTGTCCGGGGAATTGTTTCTGCGCATGCCGAACAAGCCTTTGAAAACCAGTCCGCTGAAGTTGGGGCTTTCATATTTGATCGAATTGTCGATGCGCAGCAACGAGCCATCGTCGAAGTATTCGGTGGCGTTGCCCCATGCCATTCCGCCGCCCAGAGTGTAATTGACCAGTGTGTCGTAATACGGCGTGTATTGACGCCCCAGCGACGCCACCCCGAAGTTACCGGCCAGACCGACATAGGATTGACGTCCGAACAATCGGCCCTGCCCCGATGAGCCGTTGTCGGCATTGATGCCGGCTTCCATTACAAACAGCGCTTTCAAGCCGCCGCCAAGGTCTTCTACGCCTTTGAAACCCACTCGCGAGCCGTCCAGACCGCCGCTTTGAATACGTCCGGCGCTGTTTGATCCGGTCTTGCTGTAATCCAGATATTGATCGACTACACCGTAGACGTTGACGCTGGATTGCGCCTGGACGCTGCCGATCATGCTCATGCATGCAATGGCGATAAGGGAATTCTTCATACTGCTTGCTCCTCGATTGGAATTGGAATTGAAAACGCGTTAGAAATTTCCGGTTTGGAAATTGCGAAAAAAAGTCTAGCGTTTTAAACCGGTGATGAGAGCTGGCAGAAGGTCATAATGCCGCGGATATCGCGTGAATCCGATTATCGGGCGTGACGAATAAGACGATGGAAAATGGTAAATCAGAATATGTGAAGGTATAAGTGGCGATTTGTTGAATTGTGTTGTTGAAGCGGCGGAAAATTTATGCGTTCGCGGCCCGAGATTCGGCGGCGTTAAGTCGCAGGCAAGCGGATGTCATCGAATTGCATCGGATTCAACATCCTTGCCACCACCTGCGACCACAACAGCGGCTGCCTTGATGAAATGCGCGGCGCGGCAATGGCGGCTTTGATGGCCGAAACGATCGATTCCGCATTCCCCGGTTCGTAACCGAAGCGGGTCTTCGCATAATCGCCGACGATCAGGTTTGGACAAACCGCCGGCAGCTTGAAGAAATCGTATTGAATCAGCTTCAATGAGGTATCTGACAAGTAGCGCGGCGCGTTTGACGATCGATAGGGTGCGATGCCGATGCTGGCATGTTTGATGTAAGGCAGCGTCAATTGGTGCGGCATCTCATCGTAGACTTTGACGTTCTCGCCATAACCCCGGAGCCGCCCGCTGCCGGAACCGATGATATGAAATAGTACGTTGGGAAAACGCTGCGAGGCCGTGATGAAAAATTCTGGATCGAACAACATCGAACCCACCGATACCGCATTGATCCCATGTTGATAAGGCGACGGGTCCGCATGCTCGGCAACCGAAAAATCGAAGCCATGCGGAATCACATAGCGATTAGACGATTGCGGCATGCTATCGGCCATGAGGCGCGATTTCAGACATAGCGCCGTCATTTGGGGCGCCACTCGATTGAAGGTGGTCTGCACATACGCCGCAGTATTGATGGTCGCTAAATCGTCGGAGGCGACATAGATGGTTTTGGCGCGTGGATTGAGCTGTTTAACCAGATCGAAAAAAATCGGCGCGATACCGCTTTCGAAAAACACGGCATCGACGTCCAGGATCCAGGCGGTCAGGACCGGACTGGGGTGGCCGATATAGCGTCGGAACAGAAAATCCTCGAACGGGCGCAGCGTGAATTTGCGTACATTAAAAGGGTGGATCAGGGTTTTCCATAAATAGCACTCGACGTTATTGTGCAGTGTTTTTTTGTTCGCCAGCGGCAGCAGCGAGGCTCGGGGATCCGATTTCAATTGGGATAACAGGCTGTACTGACACGAGAAAAAACGTGTCGTCCCCAATTTGGCAAGTTCGGCTGTCACGAAGTGAATGCCTGCTTTTCTATGGGAGCGGTAGTCGTGGGCCGAAATTACCAAAAATTTCATTGTCGTTCCTCGGGGAGAGGTCTTTGTCCAAAAAGACCATCGGGCAAGGACAGACATCGGCAGCTTTGAAAAGTTGCCGTATGGAAATTTAAAGAGGGGAGGGAGTTGCTTGCCGGTTCAGCCGCGAAATAGGCGATAAAAGCCTGCCGTCTGTTGGCCGGTAAAGTTTGATACTTCTAATGGCTTGTTCTGGATCATTGCTTTTTTTAGATCCTGTGCGTATCTTAAATCCGCACATCTGCAATTTTAATTGGGGAAAATAATGCAACAAAAAACAGTAAAAGCATTGGCGTCGTTGGTAGTCGGCTTGCTGCCGTTAACGAGCCATTCAGCGGACAAGCCATTTCATCTTATGGAAGCATCCATTAGCGATATCCATCAAGCGATGCAGGAAGGTAGTCTGACTTGTCGTAGCTTGACACAACAATATCTGGATCGAATCCAGGCGTATGACAAGCAAGGCCCGGCACTAAACGCCATGCTTTACATCAATCCGCACGCTCTGGAACAAGCCGATGCAATGGATCGCGAATTCAAGCGCACCAAAAAAATGACGCCGTTGTTCTGCATTCCAACCGTACTCAAAGACAATTACAACACCGCAGACATGCCAACCACCGGAGGTTCCGCTTCCTTGGAGGGTTCGCAACCGGGACAAGATGCATTTGTCGTCAGTCAGCTGAGAAAAAATGGCGCTTTGATTCTTGGCAAGACCAATATGCAAGAATTTGCGCTGGGTGGCGTTACCGTCAGTTCGCTGGGCGGACAAACAAAAAATCCTTACGATCTCAAATTGACGCCGGGCGGATCGAGTGGCGGCACTGCGGTGGCACTGGCATCAAACTTCGCAACGGTTGGCACCGGTTCGGATACTGCCAATTCGCTGCGTTCGCCAGCCTCGGCCGATAGCTTGGTCTCGATTCGATCGACGCTCGGTCTGGTGAGCAGAGACGGTATTGTGCCGGTATCTTTTACGCAAGATGAAGCGGGCCCGCTGACCCGCTCCGTGGCCGACACGGCCCGTATGCTCGATGCCATGGCCGGATATGATCATAACGACCCGATTACGGCATTGAGCCATGGTCACATTCCCAAAACATATACCGCTTTTCTGGACAAGAATGGCTTGAAAGGCGCGCGAATCGGCGTGCTGCAAACCTTGTTCGGCACCGGTCCTGAGCATCAGGACGTCAATAAGGTGATGGCGAATGCGATCGAGATCCTGAAAAAACAGGGCGCGATCATCGTGCCGGTTTCCGCCCCGGAGACCGATACCGATAAATTGAACGCCAATTTGGACGTGCAGAAGTATGAATATAAAAGCGTTATCAACAGCTATTTAGCGGCTTACGGTAAAAATGCGCCGTCCCATTCGTTGGACGACATCATTGCTTCCGGCAAATTTCATCCCTCTTTAGAGAAGTTTCTAAAGTCCGCTCAAAGTTACAAAGATGGCTTGAATGAGCCGGACTATAAGGATCGGCTCATAAAGATTGATGCGCTGAAGATGAAGCTTGCCAATTTGATGGCGGAAAACAATTTGGATGCGATGGTTTATCCGCATCAAAAACGTTTGCCGGCACCGATTGGCGAGTATGACCAGAAAGAGCGCAATGGCATTCTGGCTTCGTTGACAGGCTTCCCGGCAATTGTCGTTCCTGCCGGATTTTCTCCGGTAACCGAAGATGCACCGCGCGGCGTTCCTGTCGGCATGGAATTTATCGGATTACCATGGAGTGAGCCGCAACTCATCAAATATGCCTACAGCTTTGAGCAAACTGCGCATGCGCGCAAGATGCCGGCGTCGGTACCTTGATGGTACGTGATTGACGTATTAAGTCAGTCGTAAAAATGGCCCACATGAACAGCATTACCGTTCATGCGGGCCATTTTTTTGATTATCGGGCTACCGACTGCAGGACATCAATGTCCTGGCCGTTTATCCATCTGGATACCCGGCCCCTGCTTTCAGCGACCGTTCTCCCCAAACCACCACGGTAGAAGGCGGGCTACGTTGAGCGCATCATCGAGCGCACGATGAGGCGTTCCCTCAAAAGCCAAGCCTGCCAGTTCGCAGGCCTTGGCCATTCCGACCTCTTTCCCGATCCGTTGTGCCTTGGCGAATAAGCGCTTGGCATTTTGATGGGGTAAGTCAAGAGGCTCAGAAATTTTATGACGGATGCTGTCGCGTTCGATCTGTCGACGATCGTACGCTCCCCAACTGGTCCAGAATGACGAGGGCGTTGCATGCCGCTTGGCGAATTGACGTAGTAATTCGGCAGCCGCCGGGAATAACGGCGCGCTATCTACATCCCGTTGCTGGATGCCCGTTAAGGAGGTGCAGAATTCAGTGAGTCGAGGATTTACTATGGGGCGTACAAACGACTGAAGGCGATCAAGAACGGAACCGTTGGTATTGATCCAGCACGCGCCGATTTCAATTGTTTCCATGCTTTCGGCGGCAATCGTTCCGTCATCGGAGCAAGTTGCTTCCAGATCGATTACTAGAATGGAATCTGTCATATTGACTTCACAAATTCACAACACCTGTGGATGAATTAAGTAAATGAGATTTTTGTGCCAATTAAGCAATTTTTGGTATTAAGTAAATGAGATTATTTATCTAAGTTCGTGAGACAAATGCAAGCGAGTGGTTCTGCAATAGCTTGGATGACACATACGACGCGATGCAAAATCGGCATGTAATGCCGTCGTTCGACTGCCAATGTGGCTACTATATCGAA
>DATMOE010000323.1:0-8638 GCA_035568435.1 Herbaspirillum sp.
CGACCATGTCCTGCAACTTCTGATCGAACGCACTCAAATCGCCGACCACTTTGAGCCGGATATTATTCTTGTGCATTTTGTCGAGCTGGTTTTGCAAGGCCTTCATGAACAAGGTCATCAACAGCGACACTTCATCGGCAGGACGACGCCAGTTCTCGGAACTGAATGCAAACAGCGTCAGATATTCGACGCCGCGTTCGGCACAAGCTTCCACAATTTCCTGCACCATGTCGACGCCGCGTTTATGCCCGGCAAAACGCGGCAGCATCCGTTTGGTCGCCCAACGGCCGTTGCCATCCATGATGATGGCGATGTGACGTGGAACCGGTAATACATCCGGCACGGCTTGGGTGGAGCTTGAATAAGTCATTGAGGCTACAAATAAAAACGGCGATGGACAGATATCAGGCAAGGATAAAACGGGTACAAGGCAGACACAAGTGGGTACAAGTAGACGCGATATATCCGGCAGCGCGCTGCGTCCATGCCGGCAACGCAATCACCGATTGAGACTATACGGTGAGGACTTCTTTCTCCTTGTCGACGACGAGTTTGTCGATTTCAGCGACGAATTTATCCGTCAGCTTTTGGATATCATCTTGCGCGCGACGTTCATCATCTTCCGAACAAGCCTTGTCTTTCAGCAATTTTTTCAGGCCTTCGTTGGCATCGCGACGAATATTGCGCACAGCAATTTTGGCATCTTCGGCTTCGGTTTTAACCAATTTGACCATTTCCTTGCGACGTTCTTCCGTCAGCGGCGGGGTCGGTACGCGAATAATGTCGCCCTGCGTCGATGGGTTCAGACCCAGATCGGCTTCCCGGATCGCCTTCTCGACGGTGGCAACCATCTTCTTTTCAAAAGGCTGCACGCCAATGGTGCGGGCGTCGATCAATGTCACGTTGGCGACCTGCGACAATTGGGTCGGGTTGCCATAATATTCGACCTGAACGTGATCCAGGATACCCGGATGGGCACGCCCGGTGCGAACCTTGCCTAAATTGGTTTTCAGGGTTTCGATCGATTTGAGCATGCGTTGCTCGGTGCTTTTTTTGACGTCAGCAATGGTCATGCTGCTCTCCTAAATTAAAAACTGAAACTAGATGGTGCATCCGGCATCTGCCGGACAAAAGGGAAAGGCGCCGGATTACGGTACGCGAATTAAATAGGATGCTTTAAACATGCACCAGCGTGCCCTCGTCTTCACCCATGACCACGCGTTTGAACGCGCCCGGCTTAATGATCGAAAATACCTTGATCGGCAGTTTTTGATCGCGGCACAATGAAAACGCCGTGGCGTCCATGACTTGCAAGTGCTTGGAAATTGCTTCGTCGAAGGTAATGGTCGAGTAACGCGTTGCCAACGGATCTTTTTGCGGATCTGCGCTATAAACGCCATCGACTTTGGTTGCCTTCAGTACGATTTCGGCGCCGATTTCCGCGCCACGCAAGGCTGCTGCGGTGTCGGTGGTAAAAAAAGGATTACCCGTGCCGGCGGCAAAAACGACGATTTTACCTTCTTCCAGATATTGCAAGGCTTTCGGGCGCACATAGGGTTCAACCACCTGCTCGATACTGATGGCCGACATCACCCGCGCGACAATTCCGGCCTGGCGCATGGCATCGGCCAACGCCAGGGAATTCATGACGGTGGCCAGCATGCCCATGTAATCGGCAGTCGAACGATCCATGCCTTGCGCGCCGGGAGCGACACCGCGGAAAATGTTTCCGCCGCCGATCACGATGGCCAGCTCAACGCCGAGATTGGCAACTTCGGCCACATCGGCGACCATCCGCTCGATCGTTGCACGATTGATGCCGTAGGCATCGTCGCCCATGAGTGCTTCGCCGGAAAGTTTGAGAAGAACGCGCTTGTAGGCAGGTTTCGTCATAGGGCTAGGCTCCGTTTGGCTTCTGATTCGACAATATAAATACTTTATGCAGCTAAATACTTTATGCAGCTTGCAACGCCTGATCTGCGCTGCTTTAAAAAAACGGGCCTTTCGGCCCGCTTCTTTTGCACTTTGAAACTATTACGCTTGTTTAGTTGCCGCAGCAACCTGCGCGGCCACTTCTGCCGCAAAATCGTCTTGCTTCTTCTCAATGCCTTCGCCAACGATAAACATCGTGAACGATTTCACTGAAGTATTGCTGGCTTTTAACATTTGTTCAACCGATTGTTTATCGTTTTTAACGAAGGTCTGATTGAACAAAGAAACTTCCTTCAGAAATTTCTGCACGGAGCCTTCGACCATCTTGGTCGCGATATCGGCGGGCTTGCCCGATTCGGCTGCTTTCAACGATGCTACCGAACGTTCTTTTTCGATCAAATCGGCCGGCACTTGATCCGACGACAGCGCAACCGGTTTCATCGCGGCGATGTGCATCGCGACATCCTTGCCGACTTGTTCATCGGCGCCAGCGTATTCAACCACAACGCCGATACTGGTGCCATGCAGATAGGAAGTCAGTTTGCCATCGGTCTTAAAGAACTTGAAGCGGCGGATCGTCATGTTTTCGCCGATACGGCCGATCAATTCGGCACGCTTGGCTTCGACAGTCGTGCTGCCTTCGATCGTCAGCGCACTCAATGCGTCAAGATCGGCCGGGTTCTTTTCGGCGATCAACTGGGCGACCGCTTTCGAGAAACCGATGAATTCATCGTTCTTGGTCACGAAATCGGTTTCGCAATTGATTTCGACCATTGCGCCGGTGTTGCCGGCAATATACGTAGCTACCACGCCTTCGGCAGTGATACGGGACGATGCCTTGGAAGCCTTGCTGCCCAGCTTCACGCGCAGCAATTCTTCCGCCTTGACTGGATCGCCATCGGCCTCCGTCAACGCTTTTTTGCATTCCATCATCGGCGCGTCGGTCTTCGCACGCAGTTCGCCCACCATTGCAGCAGTAATTGTCGCCATACTGTTTCTCCTAGAACCGATGTCGAAACGGACATCGGAGATCAAAATATTGTGAATTGCTCAAAAAAAAGGGGTGACTGCTGTTACCCCTTTTTTTTTGTACTACGGAGCGAAAAGACTTAAGCCTGTTCGCTAACCTCTACGAACTCATCGCCGTCGCCCTTGATTGCTTCGACGACATCGTTGACTGCATTGGCGCGGCCTTCCAGGATCGCATCGGCAACACCACGCGCATACAGCATGATTGCTTTAGCCGAGTCGTCATTGCCAGGAATGATGTAAGTCACGCCGTCAGGGGAGTGATTGGTATCGACTACGCCGATCACTGGGATACCCAGCTTGGCGGCTTCAGTGATGGCGCCCTTATGGTAGCCGACGTCGATCACGAAGATTGCGTCTGGAATGCCGCCCATGTCCTTGATGCCGCCGATAGCCTTGTCCAGCTTGATCTGTTCGCGCTGAAACAACAGGGCTTCTTTCTTGCTCAGCTTTTCAACCGAACCGTCTTCGATCGATGCTTCCATTTCCTTCAGGCGCTTGATCGATGTCTTGATTGTCTTGAAATTGGTCAGCATGCCGCCCAACCAGCGCTGGTCGACGAAAGGCATACCTGCGCGAGCAGCTTCGGCAGCGATGGTTTCACGCGCTTGGCGCTTGGTGCCGACGAACAGGATAGTGCCGCGATTGGATGACAGTTGACGGACGTACTTGATGGCTTCCTGGTACATGCCCAGGGTTTTTTCCAGATTGACGATATGAATTTTGTTACGATGACCGAAGATGTACGGTGCCATCTTTGGGTTCCAGAAGCGGGTTTGATGACCGAAATGGACGCCGGCTTCCAGCATTTCACGCATTGTTACTGACATAATTTTCTCCAGGGTTAAGGTCTGGAACTCATTCAGTGACCCAGACAAAATGCTGTGGGCACCCTTTTTTAAATGAATTCGCGATTTTCACAGCGCATCGAGCCAAAAACGGCCTCACGCTGCGTATTGCTAATGATCAACTTCCCAACTTGAATACCATCCAAGTTAGCCGCGCATTGTACTCTATAAACAAGGATATGCTCAAGCACGCAATTTCTCATCCGCACTCTGATGCAGCCCGACAGAGTGGCGGCCACTCGTCTATAATGCACAGTTGGCGTTTTTAGCAAAACCACCCGGAATTCTGAGTACTATTTATGAGTAATATTTCAATTAAGAACGCTGCCGATATCGAAGGCATGCGCGTAGCAGGCAAGCTGGCCGCAGAGGTACTGGATTATATCGGGCCTTTCGTCACACCGGGTATCAGCACCGGTGAGCTGGATCGTCTCTGCCATGAGTACATGGTCAACGTACAAAAGACCATCCCCGCTCCGCTGAACTATTGCCCGCCCGGCTACACGCCGTATCCAAAATCGGTCTGCACCTCGGTCAACGACGTCATCTGCCACGGCATTCCGGGCGATAAAGTACTCAAAAGCGGCGACGCGGTAAATATCGACGTCACCGTCATCAAAAACGGTTACCACGGCGACACCAGCCGCATGTTCTATGCCGGCACGCCTTCCATCATGGCCAAGCGCCTGGGCGATATCACCTACGAATGCATGTGGCTGGGCATTTCCAAGATCAAGCCCGGCGCGCATCTGGGCGATATCGGCCACGTCATTCAGACCCATGCCGAGAAAGCCGGTTATAGCGTCGTGCGCGAATTTTGCGGCCATGGCATCGGCAAGGTATTTCATGAAGAACCGCAGGTCTTGCATTACGGCCGCCCCGGTACGCTCGAAGAGCTGAAAACCGGCATGATCTTCACGGTAGAGCCGATGATCAATGCCGGCCGCCGCGAAATACGCGAAATGGGCGACGGCTGGACCATCCGCACCAAGGATCGCAGCCTGTCGGCGCAATGGGAACACACTATTCTGGTCACTGAAACCGGCTTTGAGGTACTAACCATATCGCCGCAAATGCCTGCCCCTCCCTCGTTTATTACTGCCTGATTACCGCCTGAGCAGCCCCACCCTCCTCAATCATCACCGCCAATGCTTGCTCTTGCAGCCATTCTTAAAGTACAACTAAAAGCCGGCCACCAGGCAGCAATACAGGCGTTTGAAGCCGACAGCAAACCAGATCGCCTGCTGATCCAATTGCGGCGCAATGTCGATGCCGCATTGAAGCAGGCATGGGAAGCGCACGATATGGGCGCCGAGTGCGCCCTGGTCGCAGTCGGCGGCTACGGACGCGGCGAGCTGTTTCCCTATTCCGATGTCGACGTGCTGATCCTGCTGCCGGAAGCCGCGCCGCCGGGGCAACAGGAAAAGCTGGAAAAACTGGTACAGATATTGTGGGATATCGGACTCGAAATCGGTCACAGCATCCGCACCGTGGACGAATGCCTGAGCGAGGCCGCAGCCGACATTACGGTGCAAACCAGCCTGCTTGAAGCACGCTTGATCTGCGGCAATCACGCGCTGTTCAAAACCCTCCAGCAGCGTTATCTGGCGGCGATGGACCCGGAAGCATTTTTTCAGGCGAAGACACTGGAAATGCAGCAGCGCCATGCCAAATACGAAGACACACCCTACAGCCTGGAACCGAATTGCAAAGAAAGCCCCGGCGGACTGCGCGATCTGCAAGTCATTCTGTGGGTCGCCAAGGCTGCCGGCCTGGGCGATTCCTGGAGTGAACTGGCGCAAAACGGGCTGATCACCGCGGCCGAAGCGCGCCAACTGACGTCCAAGGAAAGAGCATTCAAGGATATTCGGATACGTTTGCATAATCAGGCCAAGCGCCGCGAAGACCGTCTGGTGTTCGATATACAGACCCCGGTAGCGCAATCGCTGGGCTTTGTCACCAGCGACACGCGACGCGCCAGCGAATACCTGATGCAGCGTTATTACCTGGCCGCCAAAGCGGTCACGCAGTTGAATACGATCATGCTGCAAAATATTCAGGCCCGCCTGTTCCCGCAGCAGACCGTACCGCAAAAAATCAATGCGCACTTCAACGAAATCAACGGTTGGATCGACATCGCCAACGACAAGACATTTACGGCGCATCCATCCGCGATGCTGGAAGTCTTTCTGCGCATGGCCGAGCGGCCCGAAATCAAAGGCATGACTGCGCGCACCATGCGCGCGCTCTGGCATGCACGCAGCCAGATCGACAACAGCTTTCGCCAGAACCCGAAAAACCGCGCACTGTTCATGCAGATTATCCAATCCCATCAGGGGATTACGCACGCGCTGCGCAGGATGAACGAGAACAGCATTCTCGGGCGTTATTTACCGAATTTCAAAATCATCGTCGGCCAGATGCAACACGATCTGTTCCACGTCTATACCGTCGATCAGCACATCCTGATGGTGGTGCGCAATGTGCGCCGCTTCACCATGAGCGAACATGCCCACGAATATCCTTTCTGCAGCCAGTTGATGGCCAATTTTTCGCAGCCGTGGGTGTTGTACGTGGCTGCGCTGTTCCACGACATCGCCAAAGGGCGCGGCGGCGATCATTCGAAACTGGGCACCGTCGATGCGCAGCAATTTTGCCAGCATCACGGCATTTCCGAAGAAAACACGGAACTGATTGTATTTCTGGTAGAGCATCATTTAACCATGTCGCAAGTCGCGCAGAAACAGGATCTGTCGGACCCCGACGTGATCACGCACTTTGCCGCCACCGTCAAAGACGAGCGCCATCTGACCGCGCTGTACTTGCTGACCGTAGCCGACATACGCGGCACCAGCCCCAAGGTATGGAACGCCTGGAAAGGCAAGCTGCTGGAAGACCTGTATCAAATCACCTTGCGCACGCTGGGAGGCGACACCCCATCGCCGGATCGGGAACTGCGCAATCGCCAGCAGGAAGCGCTTAAAACACTGCGTCTGTACGGCTTGCCGGAACACGCGCACGAACAACTCTGGAAGCAACTCGATATCGCTTATTTCCTGCGCCACGACGCCTCCGATATCGCTTGGCAAGCGCGTAGCTTCCACGACCATCTGGACAGCGCAGACCCGATCGTCAAATGCCGGCTATCGCCGATCGGCGAAGGGGTGCAGGTCGCCGTCTATGCCCAAGATCAAACCGATTTATTTGCGCGCATCTGCGGCTATTTCGAAGAGAAGAATTTCAGCATTCTCGACGCCAAAATCCACACCACCAAAAACCATTACGCCCTCGATACCTTCCTCGTCTCAGCGCCTGTTTTCGAGAAAAGTTATCGGGACATCATTACCCTGATCGAGCATGAACTGGCGGCATTGCTGAAATCGAATGCGCCTTTGCCAGTGGCCGGCAAAGGCCGTCTATCGCGCTTGTCGCGCAGCTTCCCGATCGCGCCCACTGTGGATCTGCGCCCGGATGAACGCGGTCAGTTTTATCTGCTGTCGATCTCCGCCAATGACCGCAACGGGCTGCTGTATGCCGTATCGAGCGTACTGGCGCGCCATCGCGTAAACGTCCATACGGCCAAGATCATGACGCTCGGCGAACGCGTCGAAGACGTCTTTCTGATCGATGGACCGACGCTGAGCAACGCCCGCAGCCAGATTCAGCTCGAAACCGATTTACTGCAAACGCTCTGTATCTAAGTACATTCCTAAGTACATTCTCATTCTTTCTCATGACCGAACCGATCCGTCTCTCCAAACGCATGTCAGAACTTGGCCTTTGCTCCCGTCGCGAAGCCGACGAATGGATAGAACGCGGCTGGGTGCGGGTTGACGGCAAGGTGGTTGACATACTCGGCAGCAAAGTATTGCCGCATCAGAGTGTGACGGTGGAACGCCAGGCTGCCGCAGAACAATCCAAACGCGCCACGATTCTGCTCAATAAACTGGTCGGTTATGTCAGCGGTCAGGCCGAGGATGGCCACAAGCACGCGATCTCATTGATCACGGCCGAAAACCACTGGAAAGAAGATCGCGCGGAAATGATTTTCCATCCGACGCAATTGCGCAGCCTGGTCGCGGCGGGCCGGCTCGATATCGATTCGGTCGGGCTGCTGGTGATGACCCAAGATGGGCGCATCGCCAAACAATTGATCGGCGAAGATTCGACAGTCGAAAAGGAATATCTGGTGCGCGTTTCATACAGCAAACCGGGACGCTTGCCGGACAGCGATCTGAAACTGCTGAATCACGGCCTGTCATTGGATGGCAAGGCATTGAAGCCGGCCAAGGTCAAATGGCAGAACGACGATCAGCTCAGCTTTACGCTGCGCGAAGGCAAGAAACGGCAGATTCGCCGCATGTGCGAGGCGGTCGGCTTGAAAGTCGTGGGCTTGAAACGGGTGCGTATCGGCGGCGTGAAACTGGGAGAATTGCCTGCCGGTCAATGGCGCTACATGACGCCGGATGAAGATTTCGATGCTGCGCCGAAAGGCATGCCGCCGAAGCCGCCGCGCCCTCGTCCTGCCTCGAACTACGCGCCGGCCAAAGCGCGCGCGGCATCCAGGACAAACGCCGTCGAGTCCATCACCAGCACCGTGGCGGCCCCATCGAAAACCGGCAAAACGCTGAGCCTACCCGCGAAACGCCGGACGCATTCTTCATAGAAATTACAAGCAGCGAATTACAAGAACCGATCCAAAATCTTGCGGCTGATTTTATCCAGCGCCTGAATCTCGCGAATCAGAAAATGCACGCCATGGCTATCCGCGATTAACAACCCGGAACGCAAGATACGGCGAATATCCTCTTCGCCCTTCAAGGTAAATA
>DATMOE010000324.1:0-5992 GCA_035568435.1 Herbaspirillum sp.
TCCTCTGCGTAACGGGACAGCTTGCGCGTCAATTCAAGACGGCTATGTTCGCGCATCGACAGATAACGCAAGGCCCGTGCTTTCAGACTGATAGGAGGTCTTGCCATCTCAATCTGGGAACACGGGCCAAGGATGCTGGAAGCGCAGAAAGTACAAGGGATCTACGGTGGCCAGCTTAATTCTGCAACAGCCTCTACGCGTCCGACTCTGCGGTATCGGAAGACGATTCGACAGCATCGAAGTCAGCCACTTTGCCGGCTTTGGCTGGTTTAGCGGCCTTGGCTGGCTTATCGGCTGCGGCTGGTTTCAATAAACCCAGTTCCGGCACGCCCAGCGCAGCGCGTACTTTATTTTCGATCTCGCGCGACAATTCAGGACGCTCTTTCAGGAAGTTACGTGCATTGTCCTTGCCTTGACCGATGCGTTCGCCGTTATAGCTATACCAAGCGCCGGACTTCTCGATAATCTTGGCATCCGAACCCAGATCGATGATTTCGCCTTCGCGTGAAGTGCCTTCTCCGTACAGGATATCGAAACGCGCTTCCTTGAACGGCGGCGCAACTTTGTTCTTAACGACCTTCACCTTGGTTTCGCTGCCGATAACTTCGTCGCCGGCCTTGATCGAACCGGTGCGGCGAATATCCAGCCGGACCGACGCGTAAAACTTCAGCGCATTACCGCCGGTGGTGGTTTCAGGGCTGCCGAACATCACGCCGATTTTCATACGGATCTGGTTAATGAAAATAACCATCGTATTGGTACGGTTGATGCTGCCGGTCAATTTACGCAAGGCTTGCGACATCAGCCGCGCTTGCAGACCGGGCAGCGAATCGCCCATATCGCCTTCGATTTCAGCGCGTGGCGTCAGTGCCGCCACCGAGTCGATGACGATCAGATCGACACCGCCAGAGCGCACCAGCGCATCGGTGATTTCCAGTGCTTGTTCGCCGGTATCCGGTTGTGAAATCAGCAGATCGGACAGATTGACACCCAGCTTTTGCGCGTAACCGACATCGAGCGCATGCTCCGCATCGATAAATGCGCAGGTGCCACCGAGTTTTTGCATTTCGGCAATGGCCTGCAAGGTCAGCGTGGTCTTGCCCGACGATTCCGGGCCATAGATTTCAATCACGCGGCCGCGCGGCAGGCCGCCGACGCCCAGTGCAATATCCAGACCGAGCGATCCAGTCGATACCACGGCAATTTCTTCGACCACAGCGCCGTCTTCCATCCGCATCACGGAGCCTTTGCCGAACTGCTTCTCGATTTGCGCCAAAGCGGCGGCCAGCGCCTTGCTCTTTTCCGACGTATCGACAGGTTTCTTATCGTTCATAAATTTACTTTCAGCAAAGGATATCGAAGAGTACGGCACGCGCCGTGAAAGCCGTGCAAGATGAATTTCGTCAACAAACAGCACTGTATAAAAAAACAGTGCTTTGTGCAAGCCTTAATTAAAAAGAGATTATAAAGCGACCCGGACGGGCCGCCAAAATCCGGCTGAACAGCCGGATCAACCTGGTACAGCCGTGGTTACAGCCGCGTTCTTGCGATACAGAACCAGTGTTGCAATCAAGCCGCATACCGCCGCAAAGGTCATCCAAAAGCCAGGCGCGGCATTGTCGCCCGTGAGGTGGATCAGGCCGGTTGCAATGGCCGGCGTGAAACCGCCGAAAATCGCTGCCGCCAAACTATAAGCCAACGAAAACCCGGCCGTGCGCACCTCTACCGGCATCACCTCGGTCAGCGCCACCACCATCGCACCGTTATAGCTGGCGTACAAAAACGACAGCCACAGCTCGACCGTCAACATTTTGCCGAAGCCGGGATCGTTCACCAGCCAGGTCAGCGCCGGATAGGAAGTCAGGATCGTCAGCACCGTGAAAAACAATAGCAGCGGACGGCGGCCGATACGATCCGACAAAGCGCCCATGATCGGCAACCAGATGAAATTGGATAAGCCGACGCAAAAGGTCACCACCAAACTATCGGTGGTACTCAACTTGAGCACCGTCTTGCCGAAGGTCGGCGTGTATACCGTAATCAGATAAAACGAGACGGTCGTCATCGCCACCAGCATCATGCCGGCGATCACCAGACCCCAGTTCTCGAGCATCGAACGAAAAATCTCACGCACATCGGGCCGATGCTTGCGCGCCAGGAATTCTTCGGTTTCCTGCAGCGAGCGCCGGATCATATAGATCACCGGCACGATCATGCAGCCGAGGAAGAACGGAATGCGCCAGCCCCAGTCGCCGACCTGGGCCGGCGTCAGAGAAGTATTGATGACGTAGCCAAGCGCCGCGGCGACAATAATCGCCACCTGCTGGCTGGCCGACTGCCAGCTAACATAAAACCCCTTGTGGCCGGGCGTCGCCATTTCAGACAAATAAACCGACACGCCACCCAGTTCCACACCGGCGGAAAAGCCCTGCAGCAGCCGGCCGACCAGCACCAGAAACGGCGCTGCATAGCCGATCGTCGCAAAGCCCGGCACAAAGGCGATCAGCATGGTGCCCAGCGCCATGAGCATCAGCGTCACGATCAAGCCCGCGCGCCGTCCGACGCGATCGACGTAAGCGCCTAAAAAAATCGCGCCTAGCGGACGCATCAGGAAACCGGCGCCGAAGGTCATGAACGTCAACATCAGCGATGCAAACTCATCGCCGCCGGGGAAAAAGGTCTTGGAAATATGCGTGGCGTAAAAACCGAACAGGAAAAAATCGAACATTTCCATGAAGTTCCCGCTGGTCACGCGCAGAACGGTGCTGAATTTCGATTGAGAGGCTGCTGCAGTGTTTGTCATTTTTCTCGTCTCGCAAATGTTGGGCCGGAATTGCCCGAAAGTCGTCTCGAAACGGATTTTACTGCACCCGGCATGAATTCCGGGTGGCACGCAATGAATTGCCCCTCACGGCGCCGTCGAATAAAAACTGAATTCCCCGCAGCCGAAGCATTTTCATAGGAATAAGCTTAGAAAGCATTCACATTTAAAGTAACCTATACCTCCTTGCAGTTTTAATACAAGTCAACTGACATGTCTCCCAGCCTGCATAAGAACACCGGCATTCTGGTAGCCGACGACGATACGTCGATACGTTCGATGCTGATCGACTATCTGGCCGGCCACGGCTTGCACGCCGACAGCGTCGCCACGGCGGCCGAGGCGAATGCTGCCGTGGCGACCGGCAATTACGGCATCGTGTTGCTCGATCTCGACTTGCCGGATGCCGACGGCATCGATCTGACGCGTCGCTGGCGCGAGCAAATGAAAATCTCCATCATCTGCCTGACCGGACGCAGCGAAGAAGCCGATATGGTCATGGGCCTGGAACTGGGGGCCGACGATTACATCGTCAAACCGTTTTCCCTGCGTGAAGTATTGGCGCGCATGCGGGCCGTGATGCGGCGTTCGCACAGCGCGCCGGTGCCGATGACGCGTGGCAAGCTGCCGCGCGCCTACCACTTTGCCGGCTGGTCGCTGAATTTGAACTCACGCCGTCTGCAATCATCCGGTCAGCACGCAGTCGCGCTGACCAATGCCGAATTCAATCTGCTGGCGGTTTTCCTGAGCAATCCCCGCAATGTTATTTCGCGTGAAAAACTGCTGGAAAGTACGCGCGCATTCGACGATATTTACGACCGCGCCATCGATGTCCAAATCCTGCGCCTGCGCCGCAAACTTGAGCTTGATCCGAAGCATCCAACCTTGTTATGCACCGAACGCGGCATTGGCTATTTTTTCGATGCCGCGGTGGAAACAGTCTGGAATTGAAAAGCCCGCTTTTCACTTCCAGCAAACCCCAATCTGCTGCGGCAGCCACGCCTCGGCGCTCAAAGCATCTGCGCCCACATTACCCGCATTAAGCAGCGGTTCGCTCTGCCTGATTTGCGCATCCTGCAAACGCTGCTGTTCCAGCAATCCCAGCTTTTCGCGCTGCCCCAAATCCACCAACTGCTGCGCAATGCCCAGCACCGCATCCGACCCTTCAGAGCGATAGTGCACACCGATCCGCGTAACCTTTAATGCCGCCAACGCAGCCCGGGCTTCTGGAAATTCATCGCTACCGAACTCGCGTATACCGCTTTGGAAATCGCCGATAAAATCGACCATCCCCTGCGCCCCCGGATAACGCTTGGTCAGCACCAATGCATCCAGTTTGATTTGCAACGTAACATCACTGCATTGCCCGGATGTCCATGCCAAGCTGGCGCTGACCGGAAAATTAAAATTACGCAACTGATACGGAACGGCTGCGCATTGCACCGTCAATATCGTCGCAAACGGCTTCGACAACGCGCCCGGATTAACGCTGGTCGGCTGCGCCGCGATCGTCAATTGCGCCGACTGCAACTTGGCCGCCTCCGTCTTCTGTTTGATATCGGCCAGCGCGCGTTCGACCTGCGCTTGCGCTTGCCGGTTCTCCACAACAGCCGATGCCTGTTCGACCGCGCCGCTCTGTTGCGCGGCTGCTTGCGCGGCGCGCTTGCCGGCAGCGTTATTAAGCATCGGCAGGAATGCATTGGTAAACGGCACGCTGTAACCGAGCGTGTGCACAATCTGGAAACGCTGCGCATCGCGTTCCAGAAACGGCTTGGCGACACCATCGACGAAAGCCCAAAAACTGCCCTTTTCGCCATATAACTGGTCCCGCATCGCAGCGTGCGTCGGCGCGGCCTGCAGCGGCCATTCGACTTGCGCCAGCCACTGCTTTTGCAATTCGCAAGAAGCTTGCTGTTCGGTATACGCCAGCACCAGATGCAACGGCCCTTCGATCAAGCGCCAAACCGCATCGTCCCCCGCTTGCGCATGACCGAGCAATTGCTTGAACTGGCGCAGATCATCGAAGGCCGCATACATCAGCGACGGCTTCGCGTCCTGGTTGCCGAAGCGATGGAAATCGGCGGCGATCGCATACGCTTTGCCCTGCCCGGTCACCGTCTCGGCAGCCACCTTATCGATCGCGGCCAGGTAATGCGCCAAGAGTTCATCCGCGCGCAAATCGTCGGCGATGATTTGCCGCCCTGCTTGCGGGCCGCCTTGCACGGTTTTCCGCATCGCCTTGCCGCCAACCGTATTGATGGCCGCCACGACTCTGACCGCTTTCTGCGTGGCGCCGGTGCGACCGGCCTGCGCCTTCAGTTGGTCGAACGAGCGCGCCAATTGCAACCAATCAGGCAGGCCCTCCGGCTCGGCCACATCGTCGAATTCGGCATTGACTCTGCTCAGTAAGCGGTAATACGGATTTTGCGCGCCCGCGCTCTGGCCCAACGCCATGCGCCACGCCTCTTCGCCGTTCAGCGCACGCTCGGTGTGCGGGAAATCGATCACAAATTTTTGCCAAACCAAAATCCGTTGTTGGCGATACCAATTCTCAAACGCCGCGCGTCGCAGCAAAAACCGCGAACCATCTTCGGCGCTGCTGCGCATCTCACTCAAAAAGCGATCGATCGCCGCCTTGCCTGCGCGTGTAAATGCTACCGGCACTGCCTGCACGCCGCCGTCTGCATCGCCGCTGCCACGCCAGAAATCGCCGGCGCGAACCGCTCTGAGCGACGCATCTTCCGGTATCAAATCAACCAGCCATCGCATCTGCGGATCGGCATAGGCAGCGCGTTCGAATTGACTCTGCAAGTGCTCAAGACGTTCGGCGATTTGTATTTCTTTGGTCGGCGTCCAGGCCAGATACGACAGCATCGGCGTATGAAGCCGGTCGAACTCCTGCGGCGTATAACGCTGCGCATGTTGCCAATGCACACTCTGCGGCATGGCGCGCAGCGCAGCGCGATCGGCGCCATTGCAGCGTGCCTTCAGCAAGTTGATGCGGCGTACCAGATTACGCGTCAATGCGGCCACACTGGCATTCGACGCGCCAGGCGCCATTGCGGCAGCAAAATCATCCTCGCTGTTGCCGACGTAAATCGGCAATATATATTTACGGAAATTGCCGACATAGCTTTGCTTGAGTTTGGCCTCCAGCGTATCGGTATCGGT
>DATMOE010000325.1:0-2712 GCA_035568435.1 Herbaspirillum sp.
CATCTTGCGGCCGTAACGCGTGCCTTTTTCCATCGCGCGCGCCTGCCGGCTATTCTTGACCCGGCGCCCTTCCTGGTAGGACACGGCCTGATGAAAACTGCGGCGGTCGGCTTCCTTATAAACTTTGGCGCAACGAATATCGTCGCCGCAACGCACCACATAAACTGTCGCCTCCTTGCCGCTCATCAACTGTCGCAGCACTTCGTCGATCAGGCCTTCTTCTATCAGCGGTTCAATTCGTTTCGGAGTCTTCATAAGCGTCAACGTTAAACAGAAACGCAAGCCTAACAGACTATCCAGCACTCTCTTCATAAAAAGCCGCATTCGCGCCGATGCCTAGCATGAAATACCTGCCTGTCATTTCAGCTACACTATTCCCTTCAATTTTCTCTCTGACAAGAATCACGCACCATGGAAAGTCTGGATTTGCACGTTTTACGCTCGGCCCGCGATTGGTTCGCCACCGGCCATACCGTCACGCTGGTGACGGTAGTGGAAACCTGGGGCAGCGCGCCCCGCCCGCCCGGTGCGCTGCTGGCGATCCGCGACGACGGCGTGGTCGCCGGTTCGGTCTCGGGCGGCTGCGTCGAAGACGATTTGATCGCCCGAGTGCGCCAGGGCCAGCGCGCCGCCGCACCGGGCTTACTGACTTACGGCGTGACCAAAGATGAAGCGGCCCGCTTCGGCCTGCCGTGCGGCGGCACCTTGCGCTTGGTGCAAGAGCCGTTGCTCGATATCGAGTGGCTGGATCAATTACTGGCGCGCACCGGCAAACATGAACGCGTTTTACGCACGCTGGATTTGCGCACTGGCAACGTCACGCTCAGCGACGCCGCCGATCCGGTCGATGGCGAATTGAGCTTCGACGGTGAGCGCCTGAGTACCTGGTTCGGGCCGCGCTGGCGGCTGCTGATCATCGGCGCCGGACAATTATCACGCGTGCTGGCGCAAATGGCGGCGGCGCTGGATTATCAGGTGCTGGTGTGCGATCCACGCGAAGAATACAACCTGACCTGGGATGTGCCCGGCGCGCAATGGCTGCCCGGCATGCCCGACGATGTGGTGCTGGACATCGAACCGGACGCCCATACCGCCATCGTCGCCCTGACGCACGATTCGAAACTCGACGACATGGCCTTGCTGGAAGCCTTGAAATCGTCGGCGTTTTATATCGGCGCATTGGGCTCCCGCGCCAATACCGCGAAACGGCGCGAGCGGCTGGCCTTGTTCGATCTGGATGCAGAGCAAATCGCCCGCCTGCATGGACCGATCGGCCTGCATATCGGCAGCCGCATACCGGCCGAGATCGCGGTCTCGATACTGGCCGAAATCATCTCCGTGAAGAATGGCGTTTCGCTAACGCAGAAGAAAACCAATGCCTGAAATGCCCGCATCACCCGGCGTCGATCCTCCGGTCGGCTTGCTGCTGGCGGCCGGCAAAGGCAGCCGTTTCGATGGCAGTGGGCAACAATCAAAATTACTGGCCTTGTTACCCAATGGCACGCCGGTTGCCTTGGCCGCGGCCCGCAATCTGCTGCAATGCTGCACCAGAGTGCTGGCGGTGCTGCCGCAGCATGCAGCGCCCCCGCGCGATCAACACATCGCCCAACTGATCGGTTTGCTGGCCTCGGCCGGTTGCGAAATCGTATTTTGTGCCGACAGCGATGCCGGTCTCGGTCATTCGCTGGCGGCCGGCGTGCGCGCCGCGCCGGATGCGCACAGTTGGCTGGTCGCGCTGGCCGATATGCCGGCGATCCGGCCGCAAACCATGCAGGCCGTAGCAGCCGCCTGTCGCCTGCCGCACGATATCGCCGCGCCGATCCGGGACGGCCAACGCGGCCATCCGGTGGCCTTCGGCAGCGCCTATTACGCACGGCTGGCGGCGTTGCAGGGCGACCACGGTGCGCGTGCAGTTTTGCGTGAGCATGCCGCAGCGGTGATCGAAGTCCCGTGTGCCGACAGCGGCATTCTGCGCGATATCGATACCCCTGAAGATCTGGCGGACTTCCCCGGACTTCCCAATTCTGGTGACAATGTTGTCAGGCAGTAGCAATCTCTGCGGCAGAAACCCCTAAAATGCGCGCTCCTTGGCCAATGATACGGACCGCGCATGATGACTTTTCCCGGACTGGCTGCCATGCAGCCATTTTTTTCATCCATTGCAAATGCATTTACGCCGTACCGGCAATATGTCCGGCATCAGCAACAGCACCAAGCGCTGGTTGGCAATATCCACCTGCCGAATGGCACGACCTTCAGATATAAGCGGCTCCCCGAACAACCCTCGCATGCGCGGCCCATGCCGATACGCCCGCTCAGAGCGAAAAGAGCTGCCGCCGCATCGACAGCAGCAGTGGCAGCGCCAACCGCGCAAATGACGGACCAACGCGCCGCGACCTTATTTGCGCGCACCTACACCGATCTCTTCGGCGGCACATTCGAAGAAGCGCACAAAAAATTGCGGCAAGCCGATCAGACGCTGTACCACAGCTGGCGCAATCTAAAAACACTCAACGAAGTAGCATGGTCGCCGACCGATGACAACCAGCCACGCGGCTCCTACGATCTGATCTATGGGGCCAGCTCGCTGTTCGCTTATTTGCACGCGAACCCGACGGCCGACGAGGCGAGCGCGAGCAGCATGGCGCTGCACTATCTCACGCAGTCGCCCACGATCGTCATGGACGAAAGCGATCTGTCGAATTTCTACCA
>DATMOE010000326.1:0-6218 GCA_035568435.1 Herbaspirillum sp.
GTCGCATATCAGCTTGTTGAATCCGCTTTGGTATGGCGGGGCTTATCTGTTCGGCGCGTTGGCCGCGCACATGGGCGATGCGCGTAATCTGGGCTTTGTCGCCGAGACCGAGCGCCAGGTGGCGGCGCATTTGGCCAGCCATCTGGAAGCGTTGCCGGCTCAGGATGCAAAATCGCGTGTCATTGTCGAGCAGATGCGCATCGATGAAATCGAGCATGGCGAGGCGGCCAAAGCGCTCGGCGCCGCGGAGATGCCCGCACCATTGCGTGGGGCGATGCGGGCGGCGTCTAAGGTAATGACTAGCGTGGCTTACTATATTTAGACGGTTGGCGCGGCGTCTGCCGAGTCGTCGATGATCTCGAAGCTATGCGTCATTTCGGCAGTTTTTTCCAGCATGATCGATGCCGAGCAGTATTTTTCATGCGATAGCTTGATGGCCCGGTCCACCAGATTCGGTTTCAGTTTGCGGCCGGTGACGATGAAGTGGAAATGGATTTTGGTAAATACCTTCGGGTCTTTCTCGGCGCGCTCGGAGCTGAGTTTGACTTCGCAGCCGCGAATGTCCTGACCGCTTTTACGCAAGATCAGCACCACATCATAGGCGGTGCAGCCGCCGGTGCCGGCCAGCACCACTTCCATCGGACGCGGGGCCAGATTGCGGCCGCCGCCATCCGGTGCGCCATCCATCGTCACCAGATGGCCGGAGCCGGTTTCTGCCAGGAAAGACATGCCGGATAAACCGGTCCAACGTACGGTGCACTCCATAAGAATCTCGCTAAGGGGTTAAAGCCGCGTATTGTAAATGAGTACGCGCCGCGCTGTAATCCGCGTATGGCGCTGCCGGGAAATACGCGTCATGTTGTTTAAATTAGCTATTTATATCGTCCGATTGACGCCAAGTCATTGAAAAGGCTATAATTTCCGGCTTTCCGTTTGCTCAGGAAAGAATATAAGGCCGAGTCCGCTTGAATCTACATGTAGTGATTACCTGTGATACATGGGCGGAACCACCATTTGAGCGATTTATTTTTATTTAGGAAGTCATCATGAAAACCTTTTCCGCAAAAGCACACGAAGTGCAGCGCGAGTGGTTCGTGATTGACGCGACGGACAAAGTCCTCGGACGTGTTGCCAGCGAAGTGGCACTCCGACTGCGCGGCAAGCACAAACCGGAATTTACCCCTCACGTCGATACGGGCGATTTCATCGTTGTCGTCAATGCAGGCAAACTGCGTGTGACCGGCACTAAAGCGACTGAAAAAACATACTATCGCCACACCGGTTATCCCGGCGGTATCTATGAAACCAATTTCCTGAAAATGCAACAGCGTTTTCCAGGCCGCGCACTCGAGAAAGCAGTCAAGGGCATGTTGCCTAAGGGCCCACTCGGTTACGCGATGATCAAGAAGCTCAAAGTGTACGCAGATGCAACGCATCCGCACGCCGCGCAGCAACCTAAACCACTCGAACTCTAAGGATCTGACATGATCGGTATTTATAATTACGGAACCGGCCGTCGCAAGAGTGCAGTGGCGCGCGTGTTCATCAAATCGGGCTCCGGCCAGATCGTTGTTAACGGTAAGCCTGCCAACGAGTATTTCTCTCGCGAAACAGGTTTGATGGTGATTCGTCAACCGCTGGAATTGACCAACCATGTCGAAACTTTCGACATCATGGTCAACGTCAACGGTGGCGGCGAGTCCGGTCAGGCCGGCGCTGTGCGTCACGGTATTACCCGTGCACTGATCGACTACGATGCAACTTTGAAACCGGAATTGTCGAAAGCCGGCTTCGTGACACGCGATGCGCGTGAAGTTGAACGTAAGAAAGTCGGTCTGCGCAAAGCACGTCGCGCAAAGCAATTCTCCAAACGCTAATCGCGTTATTTCTATGCAAAAAGCCGCTGGACTCAGGTCTGGCGGCTTTTTTTTCATTGGCGCGCGGGTGCTGTTAGAATCCGGCATTCGATTTGTATTGATTTGTATTGGTTCAGTTTTGCAGGGAAGTGGAAATGATCAAAGTTGGTATTGTTGGCGGTACCGGGTATACAGGCGTTGAATTGCTGCGTCTGCTGGCGACGCATCCTGAAGTCAGCGTGCAGGCGGTGACATCCCGCAAAGAAGATGGGATGCCGATCGCCGAGATGTTTCCATCGCTGCGCGGGCGCGTAACCATTCCATTTTCTGCACCCGAAAAGGCCGATCTCAAGCAATGCGATGTGGTGTTTTTTGCAACACCGCATGGGGTGGCGATGGCGCAGGCGCCGCAATTGCTGGCCGCCGGCGTCAAAGTGATCGATCTGGCGGCTGACTTCCGTCTGCAGGACACTGCCATCTTTGAAAAATGGTACAAGATGGCGCATAGCTGTCCCGACTTGCTCAAGGAAGCGGCTTACGGCCTGGTCGAACTGAATCGCGATGCCATCAGGAAAGCGCGGCTGGTAGGCAATCCCGGCTGTTATCCGACGACGATTCAACTGGGCTTGGCGCCTTTGCTCAAAGCCGGCGTGGTAGATGCCGCGCATTTGATCGCCGATTGCAAATCGGGCGTTTCCGGCGCGGGCCGTAAAGCGGAAGTGGCGACATTGTTTTCGGAAGCCTCGGATAATTTCAAGGCTTATGGGGTATCGGGACATCGGCATTTGCCGGAAACCATTGCGCAGCTTCAACGCATGACCGATAGCAAGATCGGACTGGTGTTTACGCCGCATCTGGTGCCGATGATTCGCGGCATGCAGGCGACGCTATACGCGCGTCTGACCGGGGATGTCGATAATACGGATTTGCAAAACTTGTTTGAAAACGCTTATCGCAATGAGCCGTTCGTCGATGTTATGCCGTTCGGTTCAACCCCGGACACGCGTTCGACACGCGCATCGAATATGCTGCGTATCGCACTGCATCGTCCTGGCGACGGCGATACGCTGGTGGTGTTGGTAGTGCAGGATAATTTGGTCAAGGGGGCTGCCGGTCAGGCGGTGCAATGTATGAATCTGATGTTCGGCATCGATGAAACTACCGGCCTGATGCACGTGCCGGTGCTGCCGTAACGTTATTGTCATAAAAACATAACGACGTGAAATATAAATTATGGGTCAGGCGCCTGTCGATTTCGGCGCCGAAGATGACGATCAAAAGCCATCTGCCATGGAGCGTAAAAATCGTGCTCATGGCCATCGGTCTGGCGGTGGTTGCCGCCATCGCCTATATCGTTTTTAATCAGGAGCAGGGCTTTCGTGCCTTTCGTCCCGGAGCGGACGATGAGCGTATAGCGGCGTTGACCCAACAGGTGAAACAACTGACGGAAGAACGCGATAGTTATTCCAGCACAGTCAATGCGTCGGAAAGCCAGCGCAATATCCAGAAGGCGGCAGAAAATCAGATGGCCACCCAGGCCAAGGCGCTGGAAACGGAAAATGCCAAGCTGAAAGAGGATCTTGCCTTTTTTGAAAGTCTGTTGCCAACCAACATCGGTGTACAAGGCATCACGATCCAACGGCTCAAAGCAGAGCTGGCAGGATCGGATCAATTGCGTTATCGTTTGCTCGTCATGCAGGGGCAGAATCCGGGGGGGGTTCATGTTTTTGTCGGTAATCTGCAATTATCTGTTACCGTGCTGCAACAAGGCCAGACCAAACTGATTACTTTTCCGACCGCCGGTAGTAGCGATGCGGCAAATTTCGGTCTATCTTTCAAATATTACCAACGGCTGGAAGGCGATTTGACATTGCCGGAAGGTGCTACGGTTAAGTCCGTTCAAGCCCGGGTGCTGGAAAAAGGGCAACTGCGTGCGCAGCAGGCAGTTAATCTGTAAGGGGTATCATCATGTTCGGACGCAAAAATAAAAGCACGATCGACAGCTTGATCGGCGTCGCTACCAATATCAAGGGTGATGTGCAATTCAACGGCGGATTGAGAATCGACGGCCAGGTGATTGGCAATCTTACTACCGAGACGGATAAGCCAAGCGTGCTGGTCATTTCAGAGCATGCCAGGATTACCGGTGAAGTGCGGGTGGCGCATTTAATCGTCAACGGTGAAATCATCGGTGACGTTTATACGACGGAGCTACTTGAATTGCAGCCGAAAGCCCGCATAACGGGTAATGTCTATTACAAGGCGCTGGAGATGCATGGCGGCGCTTTGGTATCCGGCCAATTGAGCCATGGACATGGTGCTGTGGAGCCACTGTTGAAGCTGGCTGCGTCCAGCGATGCGTAAAAATCTGGCAAGCGTATAATTGCCCTATTGTTTTCCTAGCAGGAGCTTGAAATGAATGCAGTTGCCGAAATGACCAGTCTTGAATCGATGCCAGCGCCTATCGTGTTTAGCGATAACGCGGCACAAAAAGTGGCCCAATTGATCGAGGAAGAAGGTAATCCCGATTTGAAACTGCGCGTTTTTGTGCAGGGTGGCGGTTGCTCCGGTTTCCAATACGGTTTTACGTTCGATGAAATCATCAACGAAGACGACACAACGATGGTCAAAAACGGTGTTCAATTGCTGATCGATTCGATGAGCTACCAGTATCTGGTCGGTGCAGAAATCGACTATAAGGATGACCTTGAAGGTGCGCAGTTCGTGATTAAAAATCCGAACGCCACGACCACCTGCGGTTGCGGATCGTCGTTTTCGGCTTGATGCTCGCTACCGAAATACTGAAATCGAATAAAAAAGGACGCCTCGGCGTCCTTTTTTACGTCTTGCACAAAAGGCACAACAACTAGCCGATCACCTTGGTAAACGCAATGCGCGCCGCAGCCAAGGTCGCTTCAATGATCGCATCGTCATGCTGCGCCGAGACAAATCCCGCTTCGAATGCGGATGGCGCCAAATAAATGCCTGCGTCCAGCATGGCATGGAAAAACTGGTTGAAACGCGCCTTGTCGCATTGCATCATGCTGGCAAAGTCGGTCGGTAGCTGGTCGGTGAAATACAGGCCGAACATACCGCCGACAGCGTCGCCGCAGAAAGGGATGCCGCTATCGCGGGCAATCTTTACCAGCCCATCCACCAGTTTTTGGGTTTGCGCGCCCAAGGACTCGTAAAATCCGGGCGCTTGGATCAATTTCAACGTGCTCAGACCGGCTGCTACAGCGACCGGATTGCCAGACAGCGTACCGGCCTGATAAACGCCTCCCAGCGGCGCCATATGCCCCATCAGATCGGCCCGGCCGCCAAAGGCTGCCACCGGCAAGCCGCCGCCGATGACTTTGCCCAGGGCGGTGATATCAGGCGTAATGCCGTATAACGCTTGCGCACCGCCCAAGGCGACACGGAAACCCGACATCACTTCATCGAAAATCAGCACGACACCGTATTCGGTGCAAAGCCGGCGCATATTCTGCAGAAACTCTTTGCTGGCGCGCAATAAATTCATATTGCCGGCGACAGGCTCAACGATGACGCAGGCGATTTCATTGCCGAACGTCTTGAACGCGTCTTCCAACTGCTGGGTATTGTTGTAATCGAGCACCAGTGTGTGTTTGGCAAAATCTTCCGGCACGCCGGCCGAAGTCGGGTTGCCGAAGGTCAGCAGACCGCTGCCGGCTTTCACCAGCAGGGAATCGGCATGGCCGTGATAACAGCCTTCGAATTTGACGATTTTGTCGCGTCCGGTTGCGCCCCTTGCCAGACGCAATGCGCTCATGGTGGCCTCGGTGCCGCTGGAAACCAAACGCACCTGCTCAATGGATGGCACCAGTTTGCAGATTTCTTCGGCCATCAGAATTTCGCCTTCGGTCGGCGCACCGAAGCTCAGGCCCTTGATGACGGCCTGTTGTACCGCCGCAATCACCTCAGGATGCGCATGCCCGACAATGGCCGGCCCCCAGGAGCCGATGTAATCGATGTAACGCCGGTTATCGGCATCCCAGAAATAGGGGCCTTCGGCGCGCGTGATGAAACGGGGCGTGCCGCCCACGGAACGGAAGGCGCGCACCGGGGAATTGACGCCGCCGGGGGTGGTGAGTTGTGCGCGGGCAAAGAGCGTGTCGTTATTGGATGCGGTGTTTGGTGTAGTCATACGGGAGTCAACGTTAAATCTTGGGTGGATTGTTCAGGGGATCGGTATCGGTGGCATCGGGCTCATCGGACATCGGCGCGGCCGGCTCGCGGGCCCAGAAATAGCGATCGGGAATCAGCCGGCCCATGCCCATGCGTTGCGCATGCGTGAGCGCCGCCAGGGTAAATTCTTGTGCTTCGGACACGGCTTCCGGT
>DATMOE010000327.1:0-5239 GCA_035568435.1 Herbaspirillum sp.
AGATCTGGATTGCGGTTGGCCAGCACCAGCCAGATCAGGCCGGCGGCGACCACTGCGCCGGCCACGGCGGCAACACGTTTGAGAATGAAATGTTTCGAGTGCTTCATTTGACGACGACTTTCGATGCGCTGCCGCAAGCCAGCGGTAATTTTTCCGGAATCGATGCCGCCGGTTGCGCGCCGGCCGGCACCGGCTGCGCGGCCAGCCAGGAAGCCACTGCGCTGACATCGGCAACGCTCAGTTTCTGTACTACCTGCGCCATGCAGTCCGGTTGGGCGGAATGACGCGAGCCGTTTCTCCACGCGCCCAATTGCGATAGCAGATAGTCACGCGGCAAACCGATCAAGCCGGGGATGGTCGGCGCAACGCCCGTCAGCGCGCTGCCATGACAGGCGATGCAGGCCGGCGCCCGGTCGCCCTTGGTCGTCAATTGCTGTCCACGCGCCAGTTGTTCAGCGTTGGCGCCGCTCGTTTGCGGCGGCGGATAAGGCGGATGCTGATCGGCGAAAAACTGCGCCAGTTCACGCAAATAATCATCCGACATGTTTTCAATCAGCGTCGCCATAATCGGATATTTGCGATGGCCGTCGCGGAAATTGATGAGCTGGTTATACAGATAGCCGGCCGGTTTGCCGGCAATGCGCGGATAGTAACCGTCGCTGCCGGCACGGCCCTGCTTGCCGTGGCAAACGATGCAGGCCGCGGCGCGCTGTTCGATGGTGTCGGGGATGCGGGCATGGCTGCTGTCTGCCGTGCTGTCTGCCACGCCTTGACCTTGCGCATGGGCAATAGCGGCAAAACAGCAAAAGCCTGCCAGCGCCAGCACAACTGCGGCGCGCCGCGGCATTGTCGAAAATGACTTCATTAACCACCTTCTTATTGTCATAACAACATCGAAAATAACGCAAGGCGTAGTTTGCGCTTTTTTCCCTCGGCGCAATAGAAACAAATCGCTCTCGTCAATTCGATTTTTTCACATTTTCCTCAATTATTATGCGAACAAAATTGACGCCAAATGGATACATACATTACCTGGATTGTTGTTACTATGGCGCTTCATAAGTACTTAACAGGGGGCCGATATGTTCGGATTTACCGCGCTGGAATTGGCCCGGATGCAATTCGGCTTCACGATTACCTTCCATATTATTTTCCCCGCAATCACCATCGGACTGGCCAGTTTTCTGGTCGTGCTGGAAGGATGCTGGCTCTACACCAAACGCGAGATGTATCGCGATCTGTATCATTTCTGGCTGAAAATTTTTGCCGTCAATTTCGGCATGGGCGTGGTCTCCGGTCTGGTGATGGCCTATCAGTTCGGCACCAACTGGAGTTTCTTTTCGGAGTTCGCCGGCAGTGTCACCGGCCCCTTGCTGGCCTACGAAGTGTTGACCGCTTTTTTCCTGGAGGCGGGCTTTCTCGGCGTGATGATGTTCGGCTGGAGCCGGGTCGGGCCGGGCCTGCATTTCGTTTCCACGATCATGGTGGCCGGAGGCACCCTGATCTCGGCCACCTGGATTGTGGCCTCCAATAGCTGGATGCAAACGCCGCAAGGTTATGACATCGTCGATGGGCGCGTGGTCCCGGTCGACTGGCTGCAAGTCATCTTCAATCCCTCTTTTCCATATCGCTGGCTGCACATGACCGTGGCAACCTTTTTGGCGACGGCCTTATTCGTCGGCGCGGCGGCGGCCTGGCATCTGCTGCGGGATGGAAATAAGAGCGGCAAAGAGAACAAAGCGGTTCGCAAAATGCTCTCGATGGCGATGTGGATGGTGTTGATCGTGGCCCCGATCCAGGCTGTCATCGGCGATGCCCACGGCTTGAATACGCTCCAGTATCAACCCGCCAAAATCGCTGCGCTGGAAGGCCATTGGGAAAACCTGCCGGGCCAGGAAGGCACGCCGTTGCTGCTGTTCGGCCTGCCCGACATGGCGCAGGAAAAGACCCTGTATGCGATCCAAGTACCGCATTTGGGCAGCTTGATCCTGACGCATGAATGGAATGGGAAAATCCAGGGATTGAAAGAATTCGCGCCGGAAGACAGACCGAATTCGACCATCATCTTCTGGACTTTCCGTGTCATGGTCGGCATCGGTTTGCTGATGATTGCATTGGGATTGTGGAGCCTGTGGCTGCGCCGTCGCGACGCGATTTATAACTCGCCACTGTTTTTGCGGGCCGTGTTCTGCATGGGGCCACTTGGATTGGTCGCGCTCATTGCCGGCTGGCTTACCACCGAAATCGGACGCCAGCCCTGGATTGTGTATGGCTTGATGCGCACCAAGGATGCTGTATCGCCCCATACTGCCGGCCCGTTGGCGCTCACGCTGGGCTTGTTCATCGTCGTGTATTTTTCTGTATTCGGCGTCGGCATCGGCTATATATTCCGGCTGGTGCGCAAAGGCCCGACGCCATTCAGTCAACAGCACACTGTGCCGGGCGGCCCCGGTCACGAACGGCAACAGATGCGGCCGATTTCGGCGGCCGACGAATCTGATGATACTGATGACACCGACAACAGGAGCTAAATCATGGGTATCGATCTTCCGCTGATCTGGGCCATCATTATTTTTTTCGGCGTCATGATGTATGTCGTGATGGATGGTTTCGACTTGGGCATCGGCATGCTGTATCCGTTTGTGCCGGATCGCCACGACCGCGATGTCATGATGAATACCGTAGCGCCCGTCTGGGACGGCAACGAAACCTGGCTCGTGCTGGGCGGCGCCGGTCTGCTGGCGGCGTTTCCGCTGGCCTATTCGATCATACTCAGCGCGCTCTATCTGCCGCTGATTTTCATGCTGCTCGGCCTGATCTTTCGCGGCGTCGCGTTCGAGTTTCGTTTCAAGGCGCGGGATCACGAACGGCATATCTGGGATAAGGCATTCATCGGCGGTTCGGTCACCACGGCGTTTTTTCAGGGCGTGGCGCTGGGGGCTTACATCGATGGCATTCCGATGCAGCAGCATCGTTATACGGGCGGTCCGATGGATTGGCTGGCGCCGTTTCCGCTGATCACCGGCGTCGGCGTCGTCATTGCCTACACGCTGCTGGGCAGCACTTGGCTGATCCTGAAAACCGAGGGTGAATTGCAACGCAAGATGATGCGCATCACACCGACTTTGACATGGCTGCTGGTGGCGGCGATCGCCATCGTCAGTGTATGGACGCCGCTGGCCGATAGCCGGATCGCGGATCGCTGGTTCAGTCTGCCGAATTTGTTCTGGTTTGCGCCGGTGCCTATTTTGCTGTGCTTAGCGATTCTGCTGCTGTTGCGCAGCCTGCGCAGCAATCCGCATGCAGGGCCTTTCTTATGTACGCTGGCGGTGATTTTTCTCGGCTATACCGGATTGGCGATCAGCATCTGGCCGAATATCATCCCGCCGAACATCTCGATCTGGGATGCCTCGTCGCCGCCGCAAAGCCAGGGCTTTACGCTGGTCGGCACGTTGTTGATCATTCCGATCATTCTCGCCTATACAGCCTGGTCGTATTATGTATTTCGCGGCAAGGTCAAACATGATGATTTCTATCACTAATTGGGCCAAGCGCATCGGCTGGCTGCTGCTGATTTGGAGCGTCAGCGTCGTCGCGCTGGGCGTGGCGGCATTGGGGCTGCGCTTGCTGATGGGGCTGCTCGGCATGTCACGCTGACGGCTACGCCATCCAAATACCGCACTTCTAAAAACACCGCTCCCGCTTTCTTCCCGCCAATGCAAAAACTCTCCCCGCTGCAAATCATTCCACTGGCAGCACTGACTGCCATCGGCATGCTCGCCATCGATCTGTATCTGCCTGCACTGCCTTATCTGGCGGAGGAATTGAACACCGGCTTACCAACGATACAAGGCACCATTTCGGTCTACATGATTGCGCTGGCGCTGTCGCAATTGGTATGGGGCGCCATCGCCGACAAGCTCGGCATGCGCGTCACGCTGCTGGCCGGCATTGCGATTGAAATTGCCGCCAGCATTGCCTGTGCATTGGCCTCCGATATCACGCTGTTAATTGTGTTTCGCGCGCTTCAGGGCATCGGCGGCGGCGCCGCCACGGTGGTGGTGCCGGTGCTGCTGCGCAGGCGTTGTTCCGATACGGATGCAGTGCGGGCGCTATCTTGGGTCGCCATGGCCGAATCGGCCATCCCGGCCGCCGCGCCGGTCATTGGAACACTGATTTTGCTGCGCGCCGATTGGCGCTTCTGTTTCTGGATCATTGCCGTACTGGCCGTGCTGCTGATCCCGTTTGTACTGAAAATCGGCGACGACGAACCGCTGCATCATCAGGATGAACCGGCGAATTATTTATTGCTGTTGCGCCATCCCGATTTCCTGCGCAATGCAACGTTCTATGGCTTGGGTTTCGGTGCGCTGGTGACGTTTGTCGCAAGCGCACCGCATTTGATCCATCAATGGCTGCACCAAGGGCCGGCGATCTTCGTTGTCATGCAGATTTGCGGTGTGTCGGGTTTTATGCTCGGCGCCGCGCGTGGCGGGCCGCTGGTGCAACATCACGGCGCGGACCGCATCATGCGCATCGGCGGATGGATGCAATTGCTGGCAACGCTAGCGCTGGCATTGTTGGGTGCGCTGGCGTTCAGGAACGCAGCAGCGATGATTATTGCCTGGGCGGTGTTTTGCGGCGGGCTGGGCTTGCGCGGTCCGGCGGCGATGACGCGCACCTTATCCGTGCCGCCCGCCTTGACTAGTCTGGCGTCGGGTTTCCTGATGTTCATGGCCTTGGTGCTGTCCGGCATCGGCACCCAGATCGCCGGCTTTTTGCTGCCATACGGCATGCTGCCGGTGGCTCTTTTGATGATGGCGATGATGATTATCAGTTTGCAATTGCAGAAGGATCTTCCGCCTGCTCTTGCTGCTAATGCACGCTAGTGTGGTGTTGGCATTGCGAATGCGCGCTGGCCGCAAGTTGTTGCCGTCCCTTAAATTTTGCCTCGGAGGTGATCCTTCGATACGCCGCGTTGCGGCTACTCAGGACGAACGGGTTTTCCCTAAATTTTTCACAAAACCCCGTTCGTCCTGAGTAGCCGCAACGCGGCGTATCGAAGGATCACCGCAACAGGTAAAACTTAAGTGATTTAAAAAGTACCCACACAAAAGTCTGAAGAACCTAATTCATAGGCCGTAACTCACGCGCCGTGATAAGCCGTCACCCGTTCAACCTCATTTTTCGATCCGAGGAAAACCGGCACGCGCTGATGCAGTTGCATCGGCTGAATATC
>DATMOE010000328.1:0-4026 GCA_035568435.1 Herbaspirillum sp.
TTTGCAAATGATCCCATGCCAGACGCGGATCGAAACTGATCGACGCCAGCATGGTCAGCACCACCACCGCGCCGAATGCCGCCACGCCGGGACCGGGCGTAATCGTCGCGAAACCCTGAATCTGCACCAGGCCGGCCAACAATGAAACAACAAATACATCCAGCATCGACCAGCGGCCGATAAACTCCACAATCCGATACAGGCGAGCCCGCTGCAACAGCCGCCAAGTACTGCCATGCTGCGCGCTGAGCAGCATTAATATCATGGCCGACAACTTGAACAGCGGTACCAGGAAACTGGCGATAAATACTACCGCCGCCAGTTCCCACTCGCCGCTGACCCAGAAATAGATAATGCCGCTCATGATGGTATCGCGCTGCTCACTGACCAAGGTCGAGGTGACCATGACCGGCATCAAATTGGCAGGGAGATACAAAATGCAGGCGGCAATCAAAAATGCCCAAGTGCGCTGGACGCTGTACGGTTTTCGACTGTGCAATATGGCGTCGCAACGCGCACAAGCATCGCCATCGCAGGCATCGCGCCAGACGGTGGCGCAGGCATGGCAGGCAATCATGCCTTCACTCCGGGCGGTCAGCGCCGCCGCACCGGTGGCCTCCTGGGTCAGCGCTTCGCCCCAGCACTCGACCCCTACGTGATGCGCCGCATGCGCTGCATCCTCTTCGGCTTCCCGATCGCGCGGCAAGCTCATGCCGCCAATCCATCGCGGCGGCGCTCGGCAAGCTGCCACAGATAACGCGGACTGAATGTCACGACCAGCACCAACAACACCGTCAGGCCGGCAAATGCCCATAAAGCCACACCCGGAATCACACTGGCCAGGCTGGACAATTTGATGATCGCCACCAGCACGCCCAACAGAAAGACCTCAACCATGCCCCAAGGCCGCAGCAGCAGCAATAGACGCGCCAACAGATTGAAGCCGGCCATCGTTCCATCATGCTGCAACGGCAATAGCAGGTACAACAGGATTAATAATTGCAGCAAAGGAAACAGCATCGTAGTGGTCAGCACCAGCATGGCAACCGACAACATGCCTTCGTTGCTAAGCGCTATCACCGCGCCCAGCAGTGTGGTGTCGCTGCGGATTCCCTGAATTTCGATTTGCGCGATCGGAAAACTGTTGGCGATGATAAACACGATCAGGCTGGCGATCGCCAACGGCACCATATGCGCGACCTGACGTTCGACATTGCGCTCCAACTCGGCGCCACAACGCTCGCAATGCGCGATCTCCCGATGCTTTAAATTAAGCCTCTGGTAAATGGCATCGCACTCGTGGCACGCGATCAATTCGCTGACTTCTTGCATAAAGTGTCCGGGTAATGGAACGAATGGATTCTAACACCAGGAGGTTCGGCCTTTTCTTACTGGAATCGTTCTCCCCAGGGCAAATATCAGGGAAGGCGAACGCAGGCCCGGGCGCGCGCCAGCAACAACGTGCGCTCCCGGCTATTCTGCGTCAACGCCGCCGCGCGCTCGAATTCGACGCGCGCCTCGTCGAGACGATTGAGTTTTGCAAGAAAATCGCCGCGCACGCTCGGCAGCAAATGATAATGTTGAAGCGCCGGCTCCGCCATGAGCCGATCGACCAGTTCCAGACCGGCTGCCGGCCCGAACGCCATCGACAAGGCAACCGCGCGATTGAGTTCCACCACCGGCGACGGCGCCAATTGCGCCAGGGCATCATACAGCGCCGCGATGCGCTTCCAATCGGTGGCCTCGGGCGTCAAGGCACAGGCATGGCAAGCGGCGATGGCGGCTTGCAAGGCATACGGACCGAAGCCGCCGCCGAGTTGCCCGGCACGCTCCAGCGCCGCGAGACCGCGACCGATCAGCAGCCGATCCCAACGCGAACGATCCTGCTCCAGCAACAACACCGGCGCGCCATCGGCATCGACCCGCGCCTGCGCACGCGAGGACTGAATCTCCATCAACGCCACCAGGCCATGCACTTCCGCCTCGGCCGGCGCGAGTTCGGCTAGAATACGCCCCAGGCGCAGCGCCTCTTCGCACAATGCCGGGCGCAACCAATCGTCACCCGCGCTGGCCGCATAGCCTTCGTTGAAAATCAGATAAATAACCTGCAATACCGAACCCAGACGAGCCGCCAATTGATCTGCGCCGGGCAGCTCGAACGGCACGCGCGCTTCCGCCAGCGTGCGCTTGGCCCGGACGATGCGCTGCGCGATGGTGGCGTGCGGCGCCAGAAAAGCGCGCGCGATTTCCTCGGTGGTCAGTCCGCCCAGCAGACGCAAGGTCAGCGCGACCCGGGCTTCGGTCGATAGCACCGGATGGCAAGCGATGAACACCAGGCGCAGCAAATCGTCGCCGATATCATCGTCCAGCCCGGCATCCAGGTCCGGCGCGGCGGCCTGCAATTGCGACTCAATCTCGCGGGTCAGTTCCGCTTCTTTTTGCCAGTGCAGCTTGCTTTGACGCAAGCAATCGAGCGCCCGGTTCTTGGCCACCGTCATCAGCCACGCTGGCGGATTTTCCGGCACGCCGGACGATGGCCAGCGCTCCAGCGCGCTGACCAATGCATCCTGCGCCAATTCCTCGGCCAGACCGACATCGCGCAGCATGCGCGTAAGCACCGCAATGATGCGGGCCGATTCAATACGCCAGACCGCCTCGATCACGCCATGCGTATTGTTATTGTCGCTCCCGGTCAAGCCTGGCTCGCCGCGCCGGCCAGCGTTGTCTGCATGCCGGACTCAAGCAATCCGTCGCGCATACGCTGCTCCGCCTCCCGCATCTCAGGGCTGAACGCTTGATCGAAATCGTCCATTTCGTATACCTGGCGGATTTCAAACTCCGCATTCGCGCCAAAAGGACACGGAGAGCGTTTGACCCATTCGATGGCATCCTGTTTCGACTTGACCCGAATTAACCAAAAACCGGCAATCAATTCCTTAATCTCGGTGAACGGACCATCGGTGATGCTCATTTTTCCGCCCGAGAACGCAATCCGCGTGCCCTTGGCGGAGGGGCCCAAGCCCTCACCGGCCAGTAGCTCGCCTGTACGCATGCTTGCCTCATTAAACTGCTGCATGGCGTCCAGAATTTTCTGGTCGGGCCTCACACCGGCCTCGCTATCCCGATTCGATTTAATCATCACCATGAACCGCATCCCCTCCGGCGCAGGGTCTTTCGGCGCCAGCGCGGCAGCGACCGCCGCATCGGTGCCGGGACAGGCTGTGGCAGCCTCGCGGATTTCAAGTACCACATCGCCATCCAGCGGCGGCCAGCGCTTGACCCAATCGATCGCATCCTGTTTCGATGGCACATCGATCATCGAGAAACCGGCGATCAATTCCTTGGTTTCGGCGAACGGCCCGTCGATGACGCTGACCTTGCCATTGGACACGCTCAGACGCATACCCTTGGCGCTCGGTTGCAGCCCTTCCCCGCCGCGCAAGATACCGGCTGCGGCCAATTCCTCGTGATACTTCCCCATCGCACTCAATAATTGCTCGCTCGGCAGCACGCCGGCCTCGGTCTTGCTATCGGCTTTACGTAAAATCAGGAATTTCATGTCTCTCTCCAATCATTCATTCAATCAATTTGACGTTCAATGCCCTGCAATCCCCCTCGCTGTGTCAATTCAGCAGTGAATGCAGCGCCGAAATCGCCCGCTTCAAAGACCTGACGGATTTCCAATTCCGCCCCGCCATCCATGGGACAACGCTTGACCCATTCGATCGCCTCGGCTTTGGAACTGACCTGGATCAACCAGAAGCCCGCCAACAATTCGCCGGCGCCGCTGCCAGTGCCGGTAAATGGACCATCGGTCACCGCCTGTTTGCCGCCGGAAAATTTGACGCGCACGCCTTTGGCGCTCGGATGCAAACCTTCGGCCGCCAGCAAAACGCCGGCTTTCACCAGCGTTTCGTTGTACTTTCCCATCGCAGCCAGCAAAGACCTGTCAGGCATGACGCCGGCCTCGCTGTTGCGATCGGCTTTCACCAGAATCATGAATCGCATGATGATTAGGCCGGACTC
>DATMOE010000329.1:0-3695 GCA_035568435.1 Herbaspirillum sp.
GCCAGCCGAGAAAGGCCATCGAGAACGGCTTGACGGCCCAGTTAACGAATAGCGTCACACCGATGCCGCGCGCATGTCCCCTGATTTGATTCCATGCCGCGAAATCGATCTTGAGCAGCATCGGGATAATCATGACCCAAATCAGGACGCCGACCGGCAGATTGACTTTGGCAATTTCCAATGCGCCAATCGCCTTGACCGCATTCGGGAAGCCTTGGCCAAGCAAAATACCGGCAACGATGCACAGCGCTACCCATAAGCTGAGATAGCGTTCAAAAAAATTCATGGATGCGCCGGCGGCGCGCTTGCCGGTGACTTCGCATTGCACGGACATAAGATTTCTCGGCTAAGAGTTTAAGTAGTAAATTTTTCAGTCGGGCAGCAAACGGTAACGGGAGCGCATACATTGCCGCCGCAGCAGTTTTCGGTGAGAAAACCGATCAGACTGTTCATCGTGTCGAAATTGGCTGAATAGATGACGAAACGCCCCTCGTGGCGGGGCGTCACCAATTGCGCGTGCGACAGTTCTTTTAGGTGAAAAGACAGCGAGGAGGGGGAAATGGATAATTGCTCGGCAATTTTTGTCGCGGCCATCCCTTCGGGGCCACGTTGTACCAGTAAGCGAAAAACCGCTAGCCGTGATACTTGGGCGAGCGCAGCGAGTGCTGCAATAGTGTCTTTCGTTTCCATAAATTCCCGACAATCAATTTAACTATTCAACAATCGTTGAATTATAAAATTAATTCGATCTTTATGTGAATTTTTTTGGGGAAACAGGTGCTGCGCGTCCTAATGCTGTTCAGTGAAGGCGCCGTCTTTGGGGTGTGGCGGGCTGTTGTGCGCAGTGAGGTAAAGAAGGGAGGCCGCAGGCCGGAATGACACGAACGGAGTACAACAGCCCGCCACACCCCAAAGACGGCGCCTTCACTGAACAGCATTACCGTAAATTACCAGTGTGCCCCAAAGAATAGCGGCCTGGCTGCGGCCATACCGCCAAGCCATGAGGTTCGCGGCCGACCTTGATCTTATTCACGTGGCCCGATGTGGTGTTAATGCGATAGACCACATTATCAAATCGGCCCGATAGCCATAAATACTTGCCATCGGCGCTTACATCGCCCATGTCGGGGCTGCCGCCGCCGGGAATGGGCCAATTCTTGACGACGGTGCGCGTGGCAAAGTCAATGACCGATATGCTGCCCTTGCCTCTACGCGCGCCGTGAATATTGTTGCTGCCCCGATTAGAGACATACAGACTCTTACCATCCCGGCTCGGATAAAGACCGTGCGTGCCGACGCCGGTGGGAATGAAACCGACTTGTTTGAACGATTCGCCGTCAACAACGTGTACGCCGTCTGCCATCATGTCGGCCACAAAAAAGACTTTTCCGTCAGGCGACACACGCACGTCTTGGGGCATGCCTTTCGTGGTGCATATTTCCATGCCCAATTGCGCCGGGTCTGGGATTTTGCGCGGTTTTTTGCCTGGTTCCGCAATAATCGCGAGTACCTCAGGACGACTGAAATACTTGCTTAGCTTGAGCGTGCCTACGACGCTGTGGTGAATCAAATCGATTTTGGTGATTGAACCGCCGAATTCGCACGTGAATAGAGCGAACTTGCCGTCGATCGAGAAGTCGGCGTGATTGATGCCGTCGCATTGCGGTGTGGCGATCGAATATTGCAATTTCATGCTGTGCGGATCGCGAAAGTCCAGTCGCTTCACCTGTTCCGCTACCACGATCGCGGACTGTCCATCCGGCGTCCAATACAGGTTGTAGGGGTCTTCTACTTGGATCGATTTTCCGGGCTTGCCGGTTTTTGGGTCAATGGGCGTTAGGCTGCCATCGGTACGCTCTTCCGCGTTGTTGGCTACCCATAGCGTACGCAAATCCCACGAGGGCACGACATGCTGCGGGTTGATGCCGACTTTAAATGTATTGATGACCTTGAGTGTGGCCGGATCGATGACGGATACGGTATTGGCGCTATGGTTTGGGACATAGACGCGCTCCAGCGCATCGGCGACTGCCGCACTCATATGGCCTGCCGTGGTCTCGCTGTACAGGTTATCTGGGTCGATGACGGGCGGCATGCCGGGGACGGTCTCTATTGCCGCCGGGCTGTTGGCTGCTGGATTAGGCTGCGCGAGTACGGCGTTCGATGCCGCTATGGCGGCTAAGCTTAATAGAAGAAAAATAATAGTAGTGCCATGATGCTTGCGCATACGCAGTCTTTCGATTCGGGTCAGTTTATTGATAACAGCGTTAATAACAGCGCGATCAACGCGGTGCGCTTTGCGCAGTGCGGATTGCCGCCACGGATTTGCTGACGATCAGATCGACGCCCAATTGGCCCAGCGCCGCACTCGATGGGCGCGGATCGCCGGCGACGCCATTGGCCTTGCCTTCGGGCGGATCGCGCAGCATCTCGTTTTGCCTGATTAGTGTCGGATCAATGGCAAGCGTGAGGGAGGTATCGGCCGTTCCCGCATGTACACCGATCTGTGCATCGCTCAAGCCTTTGGCGCGTAACGCCCGGTTGAAATCGGCATCCGCCGCTTGATAATACTCAGCAATGAAGTGGGCGCGGGCAGGCGTAGCGCGCCAATCCCGATTCAAACGCGCCGCCACAACTTTAAGCAGCGATTGGTAGCCGCCGTGATCGCCAATCAGTACCACATCGATAAAGCCGTTTTGTTTGAAGCTGCGCGCAGCACCATCCAGAATGCCTTTGAAGGCATCGTCAGAGACCGAAATCGTTCCTGCAAAACGCATGTGTCCGGCCGGCGGTGAAATACTGCCTTCCGGTACATAGGCAATGACCGGCGCAACCAGGGCATTGCCCAAGGCCTGCGCGATCTTGCCTGCCAAGGCTTTGACGCGCACATTATGCTTACCCACCGCCATGTGCGGGCCGCTTTGCTCTGTGCCGCCGACGGGAATGATGATGGTGGTTTTGCCGGCATGGATGTCGTCGCGCACTTCGGTCCATGTCAAATCTTCCAGAAAAACACTATCTGATTTTGACCATGCAGGAAGACTTACGATGGATGACAAAGCACTCATGACGATGAGTATGATATTGAGCGTCTTGCGCATATTAAAAAAACCGGTATAAAAAGTGTTGGTCATGGCATGGGGCATAAATTCTAATCGAAACTCGATAGCGAAATCGAAATCCGATTTAATTTTCATGTCCGCCCGTCGATCTTTCATCAATATGTTGCTTATCTGGGGGGAGCGATGAAGATGACCGTCTCCGTTGCCGGAAAGTTCGGACAGAACGCGTGAATCTTTTTGACTTGTTGGCAAGAATAGCCGACTTCGGAGAGCAGGGCGCGAAATACTTAAGGTTTCAGGAAACCGTATTTGGCGAGGATTGCCTGACCTGCCGGCGAGGCGACATAGGCCAGAAAAGCGGCGGCCTGGGTTGGCTGCTTCGAGCCGGAAGTAATGGCGATCGGGTAGGTGACGGGTGTTTGAAGCGCAACGTGAACTGCTATTTTGACCTTGCCGGGCATGATGGCGGCATCGGTGGCAAACACAAAGCCGGCGTCCACTTCACCGCGCGAAACATAATCCAGCGCCTGACGCACGTTCTGGGCTGGCACGCCCTTGGCCGCTACCGTATCCCACAAACCTGCGGCTTGCAGCGCCGATTGTGTATAGCGGCCGACAGGCACTGAAGCCGGG
>DATMOE010000330.1:0-7041 GCA_035568435.1 Herbaspirillum sp.
CGTGCAGCCATGCAGCATGACCATCAGCGGCATCGGCTGGCCGACATACGTGCTTGGAATGTAAACTTTGTACCGACGGCTGCCGGCTTGGTTTGCATATGACTTGCTTAGAAACTGACCCTTGCCGGGTATTGCATCTTCCTTTGCCGCCTCTGAAGAAGCATGCGAAGCGGCGGGGTCATAGATGGTTCGGGCGACGGAAGTGCCGGCAGCGTTTAGCCCGGAAGGCATAACTGGGGTAGCGGGAGCGTCGCTCATTCCCGGCACGCAAACACCGAGTTGCTTTAACAGCTTGCTGACGAATTCAGGCTGCCCCACCGGGAATTGCGGCATACCCATTACCGCGGCGTCCGACCGAAATGAAGATGCGGCGTTACTCGTGCGGACATCGGCAAGCGGGCCGTTCTTAAGTGCTTCCTGAATCGCAGCGAGTGCGACGTTCGGACCTTTGGATGCAAGCAATCCCACTGTGGCAGCTATGCGGTCATGCAGGTTTTTAACTTGGGACATGATTTTCCTTTGCATCAATATTGCGATCGACTTGCGATTGAGAATTCGATCAGTAGCGCGAATGGATGCGGCCTGCCAGCGCCGCCTTTACCGCGGCGCTCGCCTGAAATACGCCCAGGACCGTCACCGACCCGATCGTCGCTGCGGCCAGCTCTGGGGAAACGTCGAGAGCGATAGCCGCCAGCCCCAGCACCTGAATTTGTAATTGTTCACCGGCGGCCAAGACGGCCTCAAGCTCGGCCCGCGAATAACTCTGCAAACCCAATACCAGGCTTTTGCGCATCACCGTCTGCTTGACGACATCCGAGTGCACTACCAACTGATTGCGAATGGCGGTACGGATCAGATCCGTTCGATTGGCGTAAAAACCTTCTTGCACCAATAAGTCGATCTGCCCCAGGTCGATCACCCCGAGGTTGATGGTGATTTTTTCGCTGTCAGCGAATTTGGGGGTCTGCTCCAAAACGGCCATGAGACGCCTCAACTTTCCGATAAATATTTACCTACTACTAGCTTAAACGCCTGAATTTCATAGAAAACTCAGAAAACCATCCATATACCATCTATATACCATCCATACAGATGGAAATATATTAAACAAAATTGTGCAACACAGCAAATTTAAATTGTAAGCAGGTGCGTATACGCGAAACGAACGCACTGTGGCGCTCGTCAGCAAGCAGAGTTGGACAGTAAATTCTGGGGGGAGGGGCCGCTTAACCAAACCCCGCGATTGCTTGGCAGCGATCAGTTAGAATGATCCGCAAAATAAACAAGCAATTGCAACCAATAATAATAAAGAGGAGATTATGCGCACAATCAAGAGCAGATTGCTGTGGCTCTGCTGGCTCGCCTTGGCGATCGTCGGCGTGTCGGCAGCAAACCCGGCCGGCGCGGCCGGCTATCCCGATAAAACGATCAAGCTGATCGTGGCGTTCCCGCCCGGCGGCATTTCAGACATCACGGCACGCATCGTGGCGCCGGCGCTCACTAAAATTCTGGGTCAGTCCGTCATCATCGAAAACCGCGGCGGCGCCGGCGGTAACGTGGGCGCCGCCGCAGTGGGCATTGCAGCGCCCGACGGCTATACCTTCCTGGTCACCACGACTGCCTTTGCCGTCAATCCGGCGCTGTGGGGTAAAGATGCCGGCTACAACGCAAAAGACTTCGTGCCGGTATCGAATATCACTTCGCAGCCGAACGTGATTGTGGTCAACGATGCGGTACCGGCAAAGACGCTGGCCGATTTAAAGGCCTTGTGGCCCACCCGTCCGCTCGCGTACGGCACGCCTGGCCTCGGCACCACACCGTCGCTATCGGCAGATAATCTGTTTCACGTTATCTGGAAATCGAACATGACGAGCGTTCCCTATCGCGGCGCCGGCCCGGCGGCAATTGCCGTGCTCAGCGGCGAAACACCGGTGTCTTCGGTGGCGCTGGCGTCGGTCGTGCCGTACATCAAACAAGGCAAGGTCAGAGCGCTCGCAGTCACCAGCAAGGACCGCGTGGCGACCATGCCGGATGTGCCTACGCTTTATGAATTGGGTTACCAGGATATCGAGGATTACAACTGGACCGCAATGCTGGCGCCATAAGGGACGCCGGCCGAGCGCGTCAAGATCATGAGCGACGCTATCGCCAAGGCATTGGCAATGCCGGAGGTGAAGAGTCTGCTCGACGCGCAGGTCTTGACCGGTGTCGGCAGCACGCCCGCACAATTCAAGGCCTATCTGGATGCCGAAATCGTGCGCTGGGCCAAGATCGTTCAAACCACCGGCGCACAGCGGGAATAGCTTGCAAAGCAGGTCGAAAAACAGCTTAAAAGTAATCGAGACGAGACAAAATCCACATTATTCAAAATAGCCCGGCTACAATCGTTGGCACTGTTTGTTTAAGGCTTTGCGAAGTCTGGCAAAGCTTTAGATGACGTGGGATCGACAATTGCCCACTTCGACTGGAATCCGCTGATGAGCATTTCCCAATCACTCTGCAAAAAATTGCTTTTGCCTTTGTGCCTGGCGCTCGTATTCAGCCCGCTGCAAGCGCAGCCATCGCTTACCGCCAAGCTTCCTGCCGCCCCTCCTCCTCCCGTCATCCACTACGACATCGGCGACGCCATCATCTCGCCGGTCCATGCAAAACACGGCATGGTCGCGACCGAACAACGGCTCGCGACACAAATAGGGATCGACATTCTCAAACGCGGCGGCAATGCCATCGATGCCGCCGTCGCGGTCGGCTTCGCACTGGCCGTTGTATTACCGGACGCCGGCAATCTCGGCGGCGGCGGCTTCATGATGATCCACGACGCGAAAACAGGCCGGAATATTGCGCTGGATTTCCGCGAGATGGCGCCCTCGGCAGCCACTCCCGCTATGTTCCTCGACGCGCAAGGCAATCCGGTCCCGGGCCGTTCGACCTATTCCCCTCTGGCCATCGGCGTGCCGGGCACGGTTGCCGGTCTGGCCCATGCATTGAAAAACTACGGCACGATGCGGCTGGCCGATGTTATCGCGCCCGCGGCCCGCATCGCCAGGAATGGTTTCATTGTCAGCGAAACGCTGGGCGAGGCGCTCGGCGGCGAACGCGATCATATGAAGCCATGGCCCGCCAGCCGCGCCATTTTTTTTAAAGACGGCAGACCGCTGAAAGCCGGCGAAAAGCTGGTGCAAAAGGATCTGGCGAAATCGCTGGAGTTGATCGCCCATGATGGCCCCGCCGCATTTTACACAGGGCCGATCGCGCAAAAGATCGTCGCCGAAATGGCGCGTCACGGCGGCGAAATTAGTGCGCAGGATCTGAAAAATTACCGTGTCGTCGAACGTGAACCGGTGGTCGGCAACTACCGCGGTTATCAGGTGATGTCGATGCCGCCGCCAAGCTCCGGCGGTATTCATATCATCGAAATGCTCAATATTCTGGAACATTATCCGTTACGCGAATATGGCGCCAATAGCGCCCAAACCATCCATTTGATGGCAGAGGCGATGAAATTGGCCTATGCAGATCGCGCCGAACATCTGGGCGATCCTGATTTCGTCAAAGTGCCGGCCAAAGGATTGGTGTCTCGGGCCTATGCGGATCAACTGGCGGCACACATCGATTCCGAGCGCGCCACGCCTTCCAGTGAAATCAGGGCCGGCCAGCCGCAAGCCTACGAAAGCGATCAAACCACCCATTTTTCGATCGCCGACGAGGCCGGCAATGCGGTCGCGATGACTTACACATTAAATCTGAATTTCGGCAGCGGCATCGTGGCCGAGGGCACCGGTATCACGCTGAACAATGAAATGGACGATTTCTCGATCAAGACAGGCGTGGCCAATACATTCGGCCTGACCGGCGGCCAGGCCAATGCCATCTCCGGCGGCAAGCGTCCGCTCAGTTCGATGTCGCCGACGATTGTCCTGAAAGACGGCAAGCCCTTCCTGATCACCGGCAGCCCCGGCGGCAGCCGTATCATCACAACGGTGTTGCAGATTATTTTGAATGTGATCGACCATCAGATGAATGTGGCCGAAGCCAGCATTGCGCCGCGCATTCACCATCAGTGGATGCCGGATCTCCTGCGCATTGAAAAAGGCCTGAGCCCGGATACACTGCGTTTGTTGCGGCAGCAAGGCTATGTGCTGTCGCTGCAGCCGCCGATGGGCCGCACGCAAACCATCCAGCTAACGCCGGACGGACTTTACGGCTACTCCGATAGCCGCGACCCCGATGGCATGACACTGGGCTACTAGACATACATTCAAATTACGAAAGAAATAAAAATACTATGCTGCAGCCATCCCTTTACCAACGTCTACGCGTTGCCTTACTGGACGACCATGCAGCGATACGGCATGGCCTGGCCACCCGGCTTGCGCAGGAAAACGATATCGATATTGTCGGCACGTTCAGCGGCAGTCAGGAACTGATCGATGGACTGCAAAGCGCGCCGGCGGATTTTCTGTTGATCGATTACGCGCTCGGTCATAACGATATCGACGGCCACAATCTGATTCGCCTGCTCAGAATCCGCTTCCCGAAAGCAAAAATCATCGTCACCTCGGCCCACGATAATCAGGCGACCGTCACGCTGGCGATGCAAGCCGGGGCCAACGGTTTCGTCGGCAAGGGCCAGGATCTGGATGACTTGATCGTAGCAATTCGGGTCATTGCCAAAGGCGGCACTTACCTGCCGCCGGAGATTGCAGCCGAATTAAGCAGTAAAAGCGGGCAGCAGCAAATACCCTCGGCGGCGCCCGCTTCGGACGCCGTAGCTGGCATGCCGGACGACGCTACCATTCTCAAAGGCAACGCCGAACTGACGCCGCGCGAACGCGAGGTGTTGCGCTGCTTTTTGAGCGGGATGTCGGTGGCGCAGATCGCCGAGAAGTTTTCGCGCAGCAACAAAACCATCAGTACGCAAAAGCAGGCGGGATATCGCAAATTGGGCATCCGCAGCGATGCCGAATTTTTTCAGATTCGCTACCAGTTGGACAGTTTTTAATGTCTCGGCTGCAGAGGCTGTGCTGCATCGCACGCCCTGCAGCGTTAATGCAACTCTTGCTGGTCTGGCCGCTCTTGCTGAGCTCGCTGGCCTTGCCGGCGAACACCGAGCCGGCCGCGCCGCCGCAAACCGCAAAACAAGCCTCACTATTTAATGCACAGGAACTGGCGTGGATCGCTGCCCATCCGGTGGTCCACATCGCAGTCGATCCCTATTTGCAGCCGCTGGAATATGTCGAAAACGGCAAGTACCAAGGTTTGACCTCCGACTATATCGCCGCCATCAGCCGTGCCAGCGGCTTGCGTTTCGAAGTGGTGCCGGTGGCCGCCAACGAAATCGCCGGTGCGCTCGAAACGGGCGCCATCGATTTACTACCGGCGGTATCGCCAACTTTTACCGATTACGCTATCCGCAGGCAGCTCGTTATCAGCCGCCCCTACTTTGCCGGCGGCACCATTATCATCACGCGCGGCTACGACGAAATCATCTTCGATCCCCACAAACTGGACGGCAGAACCGTCGCGCTCAAGGGCGGCGGCATGTATGAGCAAACATTGCGCAAGTTCTATCCGGCGATCACCATGAAGCTGGTCGACACGCCGGCGCAGGCGCTGGCGGCCGTCGCCTCCAAAGAGGCCGATGCCGCCATCGGTATCGACTCGGTGCTGCTGCCTATCCTGCATACCAAATACCGCGACCAATTGCACGTCTCCGGCTCGATTGCCGATGTACCGGCGGTGATGTCGGTGGGCGTGCGCAAACAATTGCCGCAGTTGGCCGCCATCGTCGAGAAAACGCTGGCTTCGCTCACAGCCAAACAGACCACCGCCATGACCGATCGCTGGCTGGCCCACAATACCTATGGGCCGCCATCCTGGGCGCAATTCCTGCGTTACCGCTGGCTCGAAAGCACCCTGGTGCTGGTGGCGCTGGTGTCGTTACTCCTGGCGGCGCAACGCGCGCGGTATGCCCGGCGCGTCGCCGAAAAAAACGACCAGGACAAGGCCCGCTTTCTGGCCGTCATGAGCCACGAAATACGCACGCCGATGAACGCGATTCTGTCTTCGGTCGAACTGTTGGCGCGCAGCAAGCTGACGCAACAACAGCGCCAGCTTAGCGATCTGGCCAGCAACGCCTCGGAAGCGCTGCTTGAATTGCTGGACGATGTACTGGACCTTTCGAAACTGGAAGCGCGCCGGCTGACGCTGACCAAAGTGCCGACCGATCTGCAGCAACTGGCGCGCGGCGTGGTCGACATCGCCGAATTGCAGGCGCGCACCAAACAACTGGAGATCGCGCTGGTAGTCGATTTGCCGGCGGCAACCGATCTATTGCTCGATCCGGGGCGGATCAGGCAAATTCTGATTAATCTGACCTCCAATGCGGTGAAATTTACCGAACACGGATCGGTGCAGATCAGTCTTGCGCTGGAAAGCAGCGAACCATCCCAAGCCCCAGTGCCGGTGTCGGCGCCGGAGGAGGCCACGCTGCTGCTGAGCGTCAGCGATACCGGCATCGGGGTGCCGCTCGACCGGCAGAAAAATTTATTCCGTCCTTACCATCAGGCGCATCGAACCAGCACGCGGCGTTTCGGCGGCACCGGGCTGGGATTGGCAATTTGCCGCGAACTATGCGAACTGATGGGCGGCAGCATCCGCTTTGAGAGCACACCGGACGTCGGCAGCACCGTGATCTGCCGGATTCCGGTCGAACTGGCGCCGCAAATACCCGCTGAAGCGCCATTGCCGGTAGCAATCGCTGTGCCCGCAGCAGGCCTGGCGCCGCATATCCTGGTGGTCGAAGACCATCCCGGCAATCGGATGGTATTGCAACAGCAATTAACGCAACTGGGGTATCGCTTCACCATTGTCGGCGATGGACTCAGCGCACTGGAACAAACCGCCCATCACGCGTTTGCGCTGATGCTGCTGGACTGCTATCTGCCCGATATCGACGGTTATACCGTGGCCCGCAGGCAGCGCGCGCGCGAAGCCGGAAAAAGCTATTTACCGATCATCGCCATTTCGGCTGCGTTCGAT
>DATMOE010000331.1:0-5285 GCA_035568435.1 Herbaspirillum sp.
AGAGACCAGCAGCATGCTGGGTAATTTTTGCAAGGATAAGGGCGCAGTGATATCGCGCTCCGCCTTGCCGTCGGCGAACACCGTTTCCGTCACATCGTTGAGCCGCCAGGTATTCGCGCCGACATAATCGCCGCTGCCGGCGATGATGATTTTCGCCAGATGGAATGCATTATCCAGCTCATATAAACGTACCCCTTCCAGCCGTCCTGCCGGGCTGATGCTCTGCGCATTAAAGAAGCGAGTGCCGATCACGCTGCCGTGAACGCCGTCGGCGCGGATCTGATCTTTGGCCCATAAGCCGGAACGAAATTGCTGCGACACCGAAGCACCCTGGGCTTCCAGCTTGACTTTCTCCGCCAATTCACTGCTTTTCGGCGCCAACACTTCACCGAACAACAAGGTCACGAGCATGAACAAAATGCCGATCTTGGCCAATATTTGGGCTGCCATCACGGTCGACAAACTCGATACGCGCATGATGGTGAATTCCGAGCGCGACGCAAACTGGGCCAAGGTATAGATCGTGCCGATCAAGGTGGCGATCGGCATCAACTCATAGACATAGCCGGGCATGCCCAGCAAGACGTACAACATGGCATTCTGCAACATATAGCCGTTGCGTCCGACATCCTGCAGCTCGCCCATCAAATCGAAAAAAGCGAATAAGGACAAGAATGCCAGCAGCGCGAACACCACCGAACGAATGATTTCGGATGCGAAATATTTTTCCAGAACGCTCATGGCTTGACCGCTCCCGCCTTCTTGAATGCAATCGCACTACGGCAATGCGCCCACAGCACCAGGGGATGGTATCGGCTGTTGACTTTCAGCCGCCAGAAATACATGGCGATGGCGATTGCCAGCACCGCGAAGTGGGCCGGCCACCAGGCCATCATGAATGACCATTTACCCTGCGAGACCGCGGCCTGGAAAATCCCGACCGTGCTGTTGTAGAGCACATATAACAGCAGCGCCACAATCAGGCCGATAGAGCGTCCGGCGCGCGGATTGACGAACGACAGCGGCACTGCCAGCAGCATCAGCGTGAAGGCCATCAGCGGCAACGACAGGCGCCACAATAGTTCGCTCATGTTGGACGCCGTGCGATTGGCCAGCAACGCCTTGGTGCTCAACGCGCGCGAAGCCGAATCGCTGGTTGCGATGGGCGCTTGCTGTCCCATCATCAAACCGTAGCGCTCGAACTCGACCATTTGAAAATCTTCCTGATTCGGCATGCCGTCGTAGCGGCGGCCCTTCGACATCACCACCACCGTATCGCCATCGGCATCGACCACCCGCTCGCCTTCCCTGGCGACCACGATACTGTTTTTACCGTTTTTGTACGTGCTGACGAAAATATTCTTGACCTTGGTCGAGTCGTCCGACAAACCCTCGACGAAAAACACCCGGTTGGCGGCTGCCGATTCCTGGAAATTGCCGGGCGAGACCCGGGCGATATCCTCGCGTTTTTCGAAACGCTGGATAAAGGCGGCGCTCTCCAAATTGGCCCACGGCGTGACGGCAAAGCTCAACACGGCGGTCAGCACGATCAAGGGCCAGCCGAACACCAGCACCGGCCCGATCCAGCGCGTCAGGCTCAAACCGGCTGAAAACCAGACCACCATTTCGGAATCCTGATAGCTGCGCGTGACCACCAGCAACACCGAAATGAAGCTGGTGAGGATCAGCAGGACCGGCATGTAATTCAATGCCTGGAAACCGATCAGGGCGACCACGTCCTGGGAGCTGACTTTACCGCCGGCAGCCTGCCCCAGTATCTTGATCAGCATGACGGTGATCACAATCGTAAACAACGTCGTAAACACCGCGCCTGCGGTACTGATCAATTCGCGTCGAAGAGCGCGCTGGAAAATCATTCGGAGCTTATAATCACGTTTTATTGATTCGGAACAAGGAATAAGCGATGGACTTTAGCATAAAAACAATAGACGCAAAAACATCAATCGCCGCCGTCAAAACCGGCTGTCTGGTGGTCGGTGTCTTTGAAAACCGCAAATTGTCGGCCGCCGCCGCGTCCATCGATAAAAACGGCGCCATTACCGCCGCGCTCAAATCCGGCGATCTGAGCGGCAAACCCGGCACCACGCTGTTATTGCGCGGCTTGCAGGGTATTGCCGCCGAACGCGTCCTGCTGGTCGGTCTGGGCGACGACGAAAGCATCAAGGACAAACATTTCACGCAAGCAGCACAGGCCCTGGTGCGCGTCTTCGGTACGCTGGGCGGTAACGACGCACTGCTGGCCTTGCCGTTGAACCAGATCAAGCAGCGCGATCTGGCCTGGGCCATCGGCAACCTCGTTCTGACTGCACGCGACAATCTCTATCGCTCCGATTCGCAAAAGAGCAAAAAAGAGCCGGCCCCGACCGGCGTCAAGAAAATCGCCTTCGCGCTGAGCAAGACCGACAGCACATCCGGCAAACAGGCGCTCAGCGATAGCATCGCGCTGGCCAACGGCGTCGAACTGACGAAAGACCTGGGCAATCTGTCGGCCAATGTTTGCACGCCGACTTATCTGGCCAACACCGCTAAAAAGCTGGCCAGAGACTACAAGCTCAGCGTCGAAGTGCTGGACCGCAAACAAATGCAGGCGCTCAAAATGGGCAGTTTGCTGTCGGTCGCCAATGGCAGCGACGAGCCGCCGAAGTTCATCGTGCTCAAGCACATGGGCGGCAAAACCAAGGATGCGCCGGTGGTGCTGGTGGGCAAAGGAATTACGTTCGATACCGGCGGCATCTCGATCAAGCCGAGCGCCGCAATGGATGAAATGAAATACGACATGTGCGGCGCCGCCTCGGTGCTGGGCACCTTGCGCACCATTGCAGAAATGAATCTGAAGTTGAATGTGATCGGCGTCATCGCCGCCAGCGAAAACATGCCGTCGGGCCGCGCCACCAAACCGGGCGATATCGTCACGTCGATGTCGGGCCAGACCATTGAAGTCCTCAATACCGATGCCGAAGGACGGCTGGTGCTGTGCGATGCGCTGACCTATGTCGAACGTTTCAAACCGGCGGCCGTGATCGATATCGCGACGCTGACCGGCGCCTGTATCGTGGCCCTCGGCCATCACAATGCCGGCCTGTTCAGCCGTGATGACGAAGCGCATGAAAAACTGGCCAACGACCTGCTGGCAGCCGGTAAAGCCAGCGGCGACACCGCATGGCGCATGCCGATCGGCGATGCGTATCAGGAACAGTTGAAATCGAATTTTGCCGACGTCGCCAACATCGGCGGCATGCCGGGCGGCAGCGTGACTGCGGCATGTTTCCTGGAACGTTTCACTAAAAAATACACTTGGGCGCATCTGGATATCGCCGGCGTGGCATGGCGCAGCGGCGCTGCCAAGGGCGCGACCGGCCGTCCGGTGCCTTTGCTAACCAACTATCTGATCGCACAGGCCAAGTCGAAGCTGCCGGCGGGTAAGTAAATGAAAATCGCCACCTGGAACGTCAATTCGCTCAAAGTCCGCCTGCCGCAGGTTCTGCAATGGCTCAACGATAATCCGATTGATGTTCTGTGCCTGCAGGAAACCAAGATGACCGACGACAAGTTTCCGGCGGCGGAGATCATTGCCGCCGGTTACCATGTCGTGTTCACCGGGCAAAAGACGTATAACGGCGTGGCCATCATTTCGCGTCATCCGATTACCGATGTCGTCAAAAACAATCCGCATTTTGCCGATGAGCACCAGCGCTTGATCGCCGGCACCATTGCCGGCATGCGGATCATCTGTGCTTACATCCCGAACGGGCAGTCGCTGGAATCCGATAAGTATCAATATAAATTGCGTTGGCTGGATGGCCTGCACCACTGGCTCACGCTTGAATTACTGCAACACGAAAAACTGGCGCTGCTGGGCGACTACAATATCGCGCCGGAAGACCGCGATGTGCACGATCCGGTGGCCTGGGAAGGCCAGGTACTGGTATCGGCGCCGGAACGCGCCGCTTTCGTCAAGATGCAGGAACTAAAACTGATCGATGCATTCCGGCTCTTCGAGCAGGCCGAGAAATTGTTTAGCTGGTGGGATTACCGGCAGATGGGCTTTCGCCTCAATCGCGGCCTACGCATCGATCACATTCTGCTCACGCCCGCGCTGGCGGCTGTCTGTACCGGCTGCGTCATCGACAAGATCCCGCGTAAATGGGAACAGCCGTCCGACCATACTCCGGTGATTGCGACATTGGATCTGCCGGTTTTGCCACCCCTGCCGGCCTGATCAATCGTTGTCTTCTTTCTGCCCGGGCTTGGCAGGGCTTGCTTTACGCGTGCCGAGCTGCTTTTCAAATGCCACGTCCAGCTTGCTGATGCGCTTCGGTTTTTGCGGGCCGTAAGCATTGACGAATTGCGCAAAATCGTCCAGCGCCATCGGCTCGCATAGCTTGATCGGTGCTGCGGCCCCGGCATTTTGCACCAGATAAAATAATTCGCCGGAAGTCCGCACCATCGAATAGCGCACATCGCCGGAGCGGCTGTTGAGCCGCTCCACCGCGGAAGTCGCTCTTGTGGATCGCATTTTATTCTCCTGCCAAAGCGTCTCAGATCACGTACAAATCAACATACTCATTGACCGCCATCGCTTCCAGCAATTTCTGGTTCAGCGACACGTCCAGAATTTTCTGCTGTTGCTTGCTCGGAAACTGGCGCGCCAGATTGGTTTTGAATTTGGCTTCCAGTAACGGGATGCCATCCTTGCGGCGGCGCGCATGCCCAATCGGATATTCCACCACCAGTTCCGCCAACTTCTTGCCATCCTTGAATTCGACGGTCAGCGCATTGGCGATCGAACGCTTCTTCGGATCGTGATAATCCTTGGTGAAAGCCGGATCTTCAACGCAAACAATCTTGCCGCGCAACACATCGATCCGTTGATCTCGCGCGATGTCGTCTTCATAATCGGAGGCCGTCAGGCGACCGAAAATCAGCGGCACCGCGACCATGTATTGAATGCAATGGTCGCGGTCGGCGGGATTGTTGAGCGGGCCTTGCTTGTCGATAATGCGGATACAGGCTTCGTGCGTGCGGATCGTGATGCGTTTGATGTCTTCGACTTTTTTGCCGGCCTTGGCCAGTTGCGCATGCAAGGTCATGGCTGCTTCGACTGCGGTTTGCGAATGGAATTCAGCCGGAAACGATATCTTGAACAGCACGTTTTCCATCACATACGATGCATATTTGCGTTGGAATTTGAATGGCTTGCCTTCGAACAGCACGTCGTAGAAACCCCAGGTTTTCGCCGTCAGCACGGAGGGATAACCCATCTC
>DATMOE010000332.1:0-8772 GCA_035568435.1 Herbaspirillum sp.
AATAGCAATTTTTTCGGTTGAAAACCGCGTCCGGCGATGCCTTCCAATGAGCCCGACAGCGAGCTTTCATGGCGATCCCGCATGCCTTCCCAGAGGCTTTGCAGCAAGACGCCGAGCCATGGAATGATGCCTGCTACCAAGATCGGCACAAAGTAATACCAAGCGCCGGTGCGATGATGGACTTTGGTCAGGAAACGCTGAAAATGCTCATGGATGAAAAAGAAATGGGGAAATTCGGGGTTGCGCATCGAGACCACGATAAACCACGGCGCCGAGATGGCGAAAAACAAGATCAAGCCCTTGACCAGATGCAAGCGCTTCCAGATGCGCCAATCGCGCGCGACCAGCGTATAGAGCACCAGCACGGCGCCCGGCAGCACGATCCCGATCAAGCCTTTGGACAATACTGCCAAGGCCATCCCGGCCCAGCACACCAGCATCCAGTTGCGTTGTTCCTCGGACGTGGCCTGATTGCGTTGCGCGATCAGCAGGCCGGACAGCGACAGCAGCATCATGGCGGCCAGCCCCGTATCCAGGGTATTGACATGGCCCATGCCGCTCCACAACAGACTCGCCCCCAGCACCAGCCCGGCATAAAATCCGACGCGGCCATTGAATACGCGGCATCCGGTATAAGCGGTGAGCAGGATGCCGAAAAATCCGCACAGGCCGGTCCATAGACGCGCCTGCCATTCACCGAGCCCGAACAGCTCGAATGTGATGGCGTTCATCCAGGTTTGCAGCGGCGGTTTTTCAAAATATTTGATGGCGTTCAGGCGCGTGGTAATCCAGTCGTGCGAGGTGATCATTTCGCGCGCCATTTCGGCGTAACGGCCCTCATCGGTCGGCACCAGCGTGCGCAGGCCCAGCATATAAAACCAGATCAGAGCGAAAACGATCAACAGACTCCACAGAAAGGGAGGTGATTTGTACAATTGACGCATTAAGCGATGTCCTTCGGCGGCTGGGTGTGATCGAAAATGAGGGCCAGCGCGACTTTGCGGCCTTCTGTCATCAGGATGTTATAGGTACGGCAAGCGGCTTGATTGTCCATGCATTCGATGCCGATGCGCTTCGATGTCAGCGCGCCGGTCAGTTTCGGATGGACGAAGCGCTGGCGGCGGCCGGTGCCGAGAATAACCACATCCGGCTCGCACGAGGCGATGTGGGCAAAATGTTCTTCGGTCAGGGCATCGAAGCTGTTGACCGGCCAATCGACCGGCGGCGTTTCGGGCAAAACCAACAGACTGGCCGTATAACGTATTGCATTGAATTCGACGCCTTCGTCATCGTAGGCGGTGACGGTCTGATATTGCTGCGTTGGGGTGTTGTGTAGCTTCATGGCGCTTGAATAATGTCAACTGACTAAGTATCTGGGTATTCTGTATATACTTCGATCTATTAATACCTGCTCGGGGATGGATCAGGATAAAACGTGCTCCAAGGTGCAGCATTGTAGCGTTTTCCTTCCGCAATCGACGGTTATTGATTGATAAATATGGGTGTTTTCGGCAAAATGCCCGATTGCTTTTATGCGGCGCGCCTGGCTACACGTGCTGCCGCATGGCTCGATTAAGTCAAGGGATTCACCGTGCGACCGATTCAAAAATCCAAGAAACTTTCCGACGTCTGTTATGACATCCGCGGGCCCGTGCTGGAAAAAGCGCGGCAGATGGAAGAGGAAGGTCATAAGATCATCAAGCTCAATATCGGCAATCTGGCGGCGTTCGGTTTCGATGCGCCCGATGAGATCGTGCAGGACATGATTCGCAATATGGGCAATGCGTCGGGCTATACCGATTCGAAGGGGCTGTTCGCCCCACGCAAGTCGATAATGCATTACACGCAGCAAAAGAACGTTCTGGGCGTAGATATCGACGATATCTATCTCGGCAACGGCGCCTCCGAGCTGATCGTCATGAGCATGAACGCGCTGCTCGACAGCGGCGATGAAGTGCTGGTGCCGTCGCCCGATTATCCCTTGTGGACCGCCGCCGTCAGTTTGTCCGGCGGCAAGCCGGTGCATTATGTTTGCGACGAGCAGGCCGGCTGGCAGCCGGATATCGACGATATCAAAAAGAAGATCAATGCCAATACCAGGGCGATTGTCGTCATCAATCCGAATAACCCGACCGGCGCTTTGTATACGGACGCGGTGTTGCTGGAAATCGTCGAATTGGCGCGCCAGCATCAATTGATTGTGTTTGCCGATGAAATTTACGACAAGGTGCTGTATGACGGCTGCACCCATACTTCGATCGCCTCGATGGCCGATGATGTGCTGTTCATTACTTTCAACGGTTTGTCCAAGAATTACCGCTCTTGCGGTTATCGCGCCGGCTGGATGGTGGTGTCGGGTGAAAAAAGCCACGCAGGCGATTACATCGAAGGACTCAATATGCTGGCGTCGATGCGTCTGTGCGCCAATGCGCCGGGGCAATATGCGATCCAGACCGCGCTGGGCGGCTATCAAAGCATCAACGATCTGGTCGGCCCGCACGGCCGCCTGACCAGGCAACGCGATCTGGCGCATAGTTTGCTGACCGCCATCCCCGGCGTGACTTGCGTGAAGCCGAAAACGGCCTTGTATATGTTTCCGCGGCTCGATCCGGTGCTTTATCCGATTAGCGACGATCAGGATTTCGCCTATCAGTTGTTGGCCGAGGAACGGGTATTGATCGTGCAGGGCACCGGTTTCAATTGCCCGACGCCGGATCATTTTCGCGTTGTGTTTTTGCCGAATACCGACGATCTGACCGAATCCATGGGGCGCATTGCGCACTTTCTGGACCGTTATCGGCGTCACCACGGTACTGCTTAGCAGGTTTGCTTTCGCATCGCGGCTATTGATTTTTACGCCCTGTTTTTTATTTTTCTTCCTTTATTAGTGACACTATGAAACCCATCAAAGTAGGTCTGCTCGGCATCGGCACCGTTGGCGCCGGTACATTCAACGTATTGAAGCGCAATCAGGAAGAGATTGCGCGCCGCGCCGGGCGCGCGATTGAAATTACGATGGTGGCCGATCTCAATACCACCCGTGCGGCTGAGCTGACCGCAGGCGCTTGCAAAGTGGTGAGCGATGCCAATCTGGTGGTCAACGATCCCGATATCGATATCGTCATCGAATTGATCGGCGGTTACGGCATCGCCAAGGAGCTGGTGCTTAAGGCGATCGCCAACGGCAAACACGTGGTGACTGCCAACAAGGCGCTGATCGCCACACACGGCAACGAAATTTTTAAAGCGGCACAGGAAAAGGGCGTCATCGTTGCGTTCGAAGCGGCTGTCGCCGGCGGTATTCCTATCATCAAATCGTTGCGCGAAGGCTTGACCGCAAACCGGATTCAATGGATTGCCGGCATCATCAACGGCACCACCAATTTCATCCTCTCCGAAATGCGCGACAAGGGCCTGGATTTTGCCGTCGTGCTGAAAGAAGCGCAGCGGCTGGGTTATGCCGAAGCCGATCCGACTTTCGACATCGAAGGCATCGACGCGGCGCATAAGCTGACCATCATGGCAGCGATTGCATTCGGGATTCCGGTGCAGTTCGATAAGGCGTATGTGGAAGGCATCACCGGGCTGGAAGCGAAGGATATCCGGTATGCGGAGCAATTGGGATATCGCATCAAGTTGTTGGGCGTCACCAAGAAAACACCGCAAGGCATTGAATTGCGCGTGCATCCGACGCTGGTGCCAGCCAGCCGTTTGATTGCCAATGTGGAAGGTGCAATGAACGCGGTCATGGTCGATGGCGATGCGGTCGGCCAGACGTTGTATTACGGCAAGGGCGCCGGCGCCGAACCGACGGCTTCGGCCGTGATCGCCGATCTGGTCGATATCACCCGTTTGGCCAGCGCAGATCCTGAACATCGGGTTCCGCATCTGGCGTTTCAGCCGGATGCAATGGCGGCCACGCCGATTCTGCCGATGTCGGAAATCACGACTAGTTATTATTTGCGGATGCACGTCGCGGATAAGCCGGGGGTGCTGGCCGATGTCACGCGGATTCTGGCCGACTCATCGATTTCGATTGATGCGATGTTGCAGAAAGAGCCGGGCGTTGGTGAAATGCAGACCGATATCATCATGCTGACGCATCAGACGCAGGAGAAGAATATTGTAGCGGCTCTGCATAAAATCGAAGCGCTTTCCAGTGTTGTGGGTAGTGTTACGAAAATTCGGCTGGAAGAGTTGAATTAAGTCGGTTTTAGTAGTTCGGGCTGATTTAATTCGGCCTGCTTTATACCGCCTGTTTTACTTGATTGCGCCCACTGTTTTTTGCTTGATAGAGCGCTTTATCGGCGCGCCATATCATGGCTTCCAGGCTGTTGTCGTTAGCGTAGGCGGCAACGCCAAAACTGGCGCTTAGCCGCAGTTCCGCACCGGCTACCGTCGTCACTCTCTGCGAGGCAATGGCGACGCGTAATTTCTCCGCGACGATCGCCGCCTGTTCCAGGTCGGTATGCGGCAGCAGCATTAAAAATTCCTCACCGCCGTAACGCACCACGATATCGCCTTTGCGATGCATCAGGCGGCATAGCGTCGCCACTTGTTGCAGCGCTATATCGCCGGTCTGGTGGCCATGGTCGTCGTTGACTTGTTTGAAATAATCGACATCCATGAGGATCAGCGCCAGATCGTGTTGATAGCGCTGGGCGTTGGCGAACATGGATTGTCCCTGCGTGAAAAAGGCGCGCCGGTTCATCAGGCCGGTTAAAAAATCCGTATCGGAAGTTGCTTGCAATTGCGCGATCAACGCCTCGCGTTCTTTTTCGAGCGAAATGCGCGCGATGCTGCTGTCTTTGAAGGCAGCCATTGCGCGGAACAGATTACTGATTTCATCGGCGCCGCGCGGCGCGGGTATCGGCGTCTCGAGTTCGCCGTTGGCCAGTGCAACAAAGAGGCGGGTCGATTCCAGCACCGGCGTGACCACGCGCGTGTGGATCGCGCGCAGCAACAGATAAAGAACCGCCAGCGCCAGGATCGCCAATGCAATAGCGCAGATCAATACCTGCTTGGCGCGTTCGGTGCGCTTCACCGCGCCATTGAACGCGTCATTCATGATCTGATCGCGCAAGAACACAATGCTTTTCATCTTCGGGACGTAGAGCGCGGTGAGCGCGCCGGTACTCAGGCCGTATTCGCCGGATTGAAGGCCGATCTGCAGCAGACGGTTCAATATCGGCAGGCCTTGGCTGAAATACGTGTGATCGACAGCGTCCAGCGCGGCGCGTATTTGCTGGTCGCTTGCATAGCTGCGCAATTGCAAGTCGAGGATGAAGCGCATTTGCTCGGCACGGCCGGTCAGTTTGGAGATTGTAATGACTTCGTCGGATCGCAATGGGCGGTGCGTGGCGACGGCGGCGGTGAATTGAGTGCAGATCTGACCCGCATATTCGCGCAGGCTAGCGGCCAGGCGGGCGCTGGAAATGCTATCGCGCAACTTGGGGTCGGCTTTGGTCGCAATGGCCGCCAGATCGGTGATGGCGACCAGCGGCAGTCGATTCAGCGCGATTATTTTATTGGCCGCATCTGTAATGTCGTCGGAGTGCCGGGCCGACAGGGGGCGCTGGGCCAAGTTGTCGATATTGCGTCTGGCCGTGGCTAGTTCGGTGCGTAGCTGATCGATGCTGGCGGCAATTGCCGGGTAGTTGGGATTCGGATGGCCACGCAGTACATAGAGCAGTACGGTGATCGATCGATCGCTATTGAGGCGGGCCTGCTCCAGCTCGGCGCGTGCCGCGGGCATGTCGGTTTCGTTCGCTCCCAGTACGCTATTGCTAGGGCCGCGCTCGGATGAGATTTGTTCCATCACGTGCATTGCCAACTGGATATGACGCACAACCGGCACAGCTTCGGCGTCGTTTCGGTAGGTATTCCATTGTGTTGCCACTAATCCTGCCGCTAATAGCAGAAATAGCGACATCAGCGCAATGGAGACGAGCCAGAAAAGGCGTTTTAGTGACATCCGGGCGGTTTTTAGATTATTAAAATGTATGCGCTCTTTTGGTGCGTGCAAATCGGTGGCCGGACGTAAATCGGAACACGATTAGTATCTTCGCATAAAAATAGCGACCGCAGACTATGCCCAGTATTTCTGCATGCCGCCGGCTGTCTGGTTACTTCCGATTACTCACTGCGGTGCGACAATAAATTCCAAAGGCCGGGTAATTTGACCGGTGCGCGGCCATCTTGCACGGCGCGCTGCAACAGTGCTTGCTGTAAGGCAACGCGATCATCGTAAAACGGTTTGGCGGCGGTCGGCAATTGCAGTTCGCGTGCGCTATCGATCAGGATTTGCAGATATTCCTGCATGTGGCGCGCCGTATAGCGGTTGATATCGTGAAAAGTGACGATCACGGGAATAGCGCCGTCGACAATCGGCATGGCCCCATGCGCGATCTGCTGGCGTACTTCGGCCAGTTCGCGCAGCATGTGCGAGCGGCGCGTCAGGCTGAAATTAACGCCGTAGATCTTGCCGTCGTTGGCGCTCAGGTCGGTCAGGATCATGTGCAGGCCATGCGCCTGATAAGCCAGGAACGTCCGTTCGTTATAGTCCCAGAAGGGCGGGCGCGTAAACAGCGGCGGTGTGCCCGCCAGCGCGGTCAGATCGGCCACGCCATCGGTGAGCGCCTGTTCGAGCTGAGCCGGTTTCATGTTCACCTGATCCAGATGGCCTCTTGGCGTGGAGGTATGCAAGCCCACTAAATGACCGCTGGCCTCTTCACGCTGCTGCAATTGCTTCCCCAGCGGGGTGCCGCCGCCGTTGGAGGCGCGGGTTTGCACGAAAAACACGGCCTTGATGCCGGGTTGCACGGGATTGTGGTCCAGATCGTTCAGAATGGACATGGTGGAATTACTGAAAAACGTGCTGGCGCTGGGGCCATCGTCGAACGTCAACAGAAAGCGGATCGGTGCGGCGGCCTGTTGCTGGGCCGGTGTCAGTGGCTGGTAATCAGCCGGAATCGTATTGCAGGCGCTGAGCAATGCAGCGCTCAGTAGCATCAGCAGCGTCAGCAGGAATGGGGGAACGCAACGTGCGGTACGGACAAGATCAAAGGAGGGCATCGGCATTGGATGGATTCGGCAAATAAGAGGTGGCAATGGTATGACAAAATTAGATCCGCAGACTTTCAAGCAGACTCCCTTGCCTGCAGAGGCGACGTTATAATGCTCGTCTTGCAGCGCAATCGCTGTTCTGACCAGATTAACCGCATTTTAATTCAACCCGATCCTATGCAATATGTGTCAACCCGCGGTCACGCCGCAACGCCCTCTTTTAGTGAAATTCTGCTGGGTGGATTGGCCCCCGATGGCGGCCTTTATCTGCCGGCGGTTTATCCGCAGGTAAGCACCGAGGAGCTGGATCGCTGGCGTAGCTTGCCATATGCCGATCTGGCCTTTGAAGTCCTGAAAAAATTCACCTCCGACATTCCCGATGCCGATTTGCATGCATTGACGCGCAAAACGTATACCGCACAGGTTTATTGCAATACGCGCGAGGGCGAAGACGCCGCCGCGATCACGCCGTTGCGGGTCTTGGAAAAAAATGCCGCCGGCACCTTGTTGCTGCAAAGCCTGTCGAACGGGCCGACGCTGGCGTTCAAGGACATGGCGATGCAATTGCTGGGCAATCTGTTTGAATACACGCTGGCCAAAGAGGGCGCCGAGTTGAATATTCTGGGTGCAACTTCCGGCGATACCGGCAGTGCCGCGGAATATGCGATGCGCGGCAAACAGGGCATTCGCGTTTTCATGTTGTCGCCGCATGGCAAGATGAGTGCGTTTCAAACCGCGCAGATGTTCAGTCTGCAAGACCCGAATATTTTCAATATCGCCATCGAAGGCGTGTTCGACGACTGCCAGGATATTGTCAAGGCGGTCTCGAACGATCTGACGTACAAGGCAGCGCAAAAAATCGGCACGGTCAATTCAATCAATTGGGCCCGTGTCGTGGCGCAGGTTGTGTATTATTTTCACGGTTATCTGCGCGCCACCACCAGCGCGGCGGCCGGACAAAAAGTCTCGTTTACCGTGCCGTCAGGCAATTTCGGCAATATCTGCGCGGGCCACATTGCGCGCATGATGGGGTTGCCGATCGATAAGCTGGTGGCCGCCACCAACGAAAACGATGTACTCGACGAGTTTTTCCGCACCGGTGTGTATCGTGTGCGCAAATCGGCGGAAACTTATCACACCAGCAGTCCGAGCATGGACATCAGTAAAGCGTCCAATTTTGAGCGCTTTATTTTCGATTTGCTGGGCCGCGATAGCGCACGTGTGCGCGCGCTGTTCGACAAAGTGGAAACCGCCGGCGGTTTCGATTTATCGGGCCGGCCGGGCAGCGATGGCGACGAGTTCGCCAGCGTGATCCGGTATGGTTTCGCTTCCGGCAAATCGACCCATCAGGACCGCCTCGACACCATCCGCGACGTGCAGGATGAATACGACATCACGATTGATACGCATACTGCCGACGGCATTAAAGTCGCACGCGAGAATCTGACGCCCGGGGTGCCCATGATCGTGCTGGAAACGGCGCTGGCGGCTAAATTCAACGAAACCATCCTGGAAGCATTGGGCACCGATGCGGAACGTCCGGCCGGCTTCGAAGCGCTGGAATCGCTGCCGCAACGGTTCGAGGTCATGCCGGCCGATGCCGAGCGGGTAAAAACGTTTATCGCTGCGCATACAGGTTTGTAAATCGGCAGCTAGATACCCAAATGGGGGTTGATAGCCAGCCTGATTTGCGTCGGCGCTGGCGTG
>DATMOE010000333.1:0-3600 GCA_035568435.1 Herbaspirillum sp.
AGGTCGAGACCCAACACATCCGCAAAATGCTTGCGTTGCGCCGCCTCTTTTCCGATCGGCAATTCGCTCAGCGCGGTATAAGCAATCCACTTGGCATCGATCTCGAAAAAATCGCGCAAATTGGCACGGGTATCGCTACGGCCGAAACCATCCGTGCCCAAGGTCGCATACGTCCCTGGTACGAAGGCGCGGACGCTTTCAGGAATGGCTCTCACATAATCGCTGGCGGCGATGACCGGCGCGACGCTATGACTCAGTTGTTGCGTCACATAGGGCAAGGTGTTTTTGATATTCAAGCGGATATTGCGCTGCGCGGCGATACCGTCACGCGACAATTCTGTGTAACTGGTAACGCTCCACACTTCGGCCACGATGTCGAATTTTTCCTTCAGCAAGGCTGCCGCCGAAATCGCTTCGCTCAGGACCGGACCAGCGGCCAGCAGGCGCACGTCGGCATTTTCCATCGACTGCAGGCAATACATGCCGCGCCGGATTCCCTCTTCCACTCCTGGCGGCATGGTCGGCTGCGCGTCATTTTCGTTGGTCACCGTCACGTAATAGAAAACGTCATCGTTTTGTTCCAGCATGCGATGCATGCCGTGCTGCACAATCACCGCCAGTTCATAAGCATAGGCCGGATCGTAGGACACGCAGTTCGGGACGGTCGCGGCGATCAGGTGGCTAGTGCCGTCCTGATGTTGCAAGCCTTCGCCAGCCAGCGTGGTACGGCCCGAAGTAGCGCCGATCAGGAAACCGCGCGCCCGCTGGTCGGCCGCGGCCCAGATCAGATCGCCGATGCGCTGAAATCCGAACATCGAGTAATAGATATAGAGCGGCAGCATCGGTAAACCGTGCACAGAGTAACTTGTGGCAGCGGCCGTCCAAGACGAAATCGCCCCGGCTTCGGTAATCCCTTCTTCCAGGATTTGCCCGTCTTTAGCTTCACGGTAGGACAGGATCGAACCGATATCTTCCGGTGCATACAATTGCCCCTGCGCCGAGTAAATGCCGACCTGCCGAAACAGATTGGCCATGCCGAAAGTACGCGCTTCATCTGCCACAATCGGCACGATATGCTTGCCGATGACCGGATCCTTGAGCAATGCAGCCATCATTCTTACCAGCGCCATGGTGCTCGACATGTCCTTGCCTGCAGCCTCCAGCGCAAAGGTCGCGTAGGATTTGATATCCGGTATGGTCAAGCGGGTTGGCGCGGTATTGCGACGCGGCATGAAGCCGCCCAGCGCTTCGCGCCGTTGCAATAAGTGACGCATTTCCGGGCTGTCGATCGCCGGCTTGTAAAACGACAGCGCTTCGCAATCGGCGTCCGAAATCGGCAAATGGAAACGGTCCCGGAATGCCCGCAAGGTTTCTGCATCCAGCTTCTTCTGCTGATGTGTCGTCATCTTGCCCTGCCCGGCCGCGCCCATGCCGTAGCCTTTTTTTGTTTGAGCCAAGATCACGGTCGGGCTGCCACGATGCGTGGCAGCGGCCTGATAGGCTGCATGGATTTTTTTCATATCGTGACCGCCACGTTTGAGGCCGTCGATTTCATCGTCGGTCAAAGCCGCGCCGATCGCCTGCATACCCGGTGTCTGGCCGAAGAAATATTCGCGGTTAAACGCGCCATCGTTGGCGGCAAAAGTCTGCAACTGGCCGTCGACGGTATTGTTCAATGCATTGATCAATTCCCCCGATTTGTCGCGCGCGAACAGTGGATCCCAATCCGATCCCCAGAGCAGCTTCACCACATTCCAGCCGGCGCCGGCAAAAGTGGTTTCGAGTTCATCCACCACATGACCGTTGCCGCGCACCGGGCCATCGAGCCGTTGCAGGTTGCAGTTGACGACAAATATCAGGTTGTCCAGATTCTCGCGGGAGGCGAGGCTCAATGCGGCCAGCGATTCCGGTTCGTCCATCTCGCCGTCGCCGAACACACCCCAGACTTTGCGATCCTGCGGCGCCATCAGATCGCGATTTTCCAGATAACGCATGAAACGCGCTTGATAAATGGCGCTGATCGGGCCGAGACCCATCGATCCGGTAGGGAATTGCCAAAAATTCTCCATCAACCAGGGATGGGGATACGATGACAAGCCTTGAGCGCCATGCTTTTTTGCTTCAATTTCCTGACGATAAAACGATAATTCTTTTTCGCCCAGCGTTCCCTCAAGGAAGGCGCGCGCGTAGATGCCGGGCGCTGAATGGGCCTGAAAATAAACCAGATCGCCGCCGAACGCGTCGGTACGGGCGCGAAAGAAATGATTGAAACCGACTTCAAACAGATCGGCCGCGGAGGCATAACTGGCAATGTGGCCACCGAGTTCACCGTAGGCGCGGTTCGCGCGAACCACCATGGCCAACGCGTTCCAGCGAATCAGACTTGCCAGACGCTGCTCGGTCTCCAGCGCCTCGGGACCACCGGGAAAAGCGGGTTCATGCTGCACCAGGATCGTATTGACATAGGATGTATGACGAGAATCGCGCCACGCTACATTCAATTGGCGTGCGCTTTCGCTCAGGCGTGAAAGCAAAAAACGGGCACGCTCGATACCGCCTGCTTTGATCACACTCCGCAGTGCATCGATCCATTCTCTTGTTTCCTGCGCATCGCTATCGATTTCAATTTCGAAATTCTTCGCTGAAGACATATCCATGATGTTCTACCTATGCCGGTTAATGCTCATAAGGTATAGAAAGAGGGTCAGCATAGGTAACCAATTAAAGGTATTCATTGGCATAAAATAAGCACAAAATACTATTTTTAACGAGTAAACATAATTTTTATGCCATCTCTAAACATAGATTCAACTGATGTGCGTATTTTGAAGGCGCTTCAGGAGGATTCAAGCATCAGTAACCTCGACCTTGCAAAAAAAATCAGCCTTTCTGCAACGCCGACTTTATTGCGCGTAAAAAATCTGGAGAATAAGCAGGTGATTTCGCGCTATGTCGCATTGCTTAACCCGCCCGCGCTGGGACTCAAAGTCAATGTGTTTATTCACATCAGCCTTGAGAAGCAGGAATCCGCAACCTTGAAGCGATTCGAGAAAGAAGTTTGTGATTTCGAAGAAGTGATGGAGGTGTATTTGATGACCGGCGATGCGGATTACATGCTGCGTGTCGTCGTGCCAGACATCCAAGCCTTGGAGCATTTTATTTTGGACAATCTGACTAGAATTCCAGGCATCAAGAATATCCGTTCAAGCTTTGCATTAAAGCAGGTTAAATACACGACAGCATTGCCGATCGTATTGAATACGCATTGACCAAGAAGGCGCATGCCTATAGCGCAAATTTTTCCATGGCTTCGAAACGTTGCGCGAGATAATCGATCAAGGCGCGAACGGATGGTAGCAATCCTCGCCGCGACGGAAAAACGGCGTGGATCACTTCCCGCCTTGGCGCCCAGTCAGGCAGCAATCGAAGCAGTTGGCCGTTGGCCAGTTGTTCTCTCACCATCATTGCCGGGAGTTGCGCTATACCGATGCCTGCGATGGCAGCCTGTCGCAAGACCAGCATGTCCGTGGTCACAAACTTGGGCGCATGATGCTGCGCCGCTTGCGCGCCGTCCGGCCCCAGCAATCGCCACACATGCCC
>DATMOE010000334.1:0-15704 GCA_035568435.1 Herbaspirillum sp.
CGCGAAGCACGAATATGGGTGCGGAAGCGCTCACGCTGCCATTCCAGATCGCCGCTCAGACGAAAATAGTCCAAACCGGTTTCGCCGATGGCGACGATCTTCGGATCGTCCGCAAGACCGACTAATTGTTCGACGCTGGGTTCGGGGGTATCTTCATAATCCGGGTGCACGCCTACCGAAGCATAAATATGGGGATAGCGATGCGCCAGCGCCAATACTTGGGGAAAGTCGGGTAAATTGACCGATACGCATAAAGCGTGACTGACTTGGTTGTCGTGCATTTTGCCGAGAATATCCGGCAGCCGTGCAACCAGTTCAGGAAAATTAATGTGGCAATGGGAATCGATAAACATGGCTTATTGTACGCGTGTGAACACCGGCGCTACCGGCGTCTGGAATAATATCGGAAACAAGGATAAAACAATGAAAAACCTCTGGCCGAACCGTACTTTACTGCATAACGCCGCTTGCCTTGTACCAATGTTTGCACTGATGTTTGCTGCCTTGGCGGTCTTGTCTGCGCCGACGAGCGCCACGGCAAGAGAAACTGCGGCGCTAGCTGTGCCGGCGCCGAAAGCGACGCCGGGCATCGAGCCATTGACCGCAAGCGACTGCAACGCCATGCAAGCTGCGAACGTCATCAGCGCACGCAATCCGCTGCCATGCCTGCGTTTGGCGCGGGTACGTTTTTCCTATATCGATTTCGAAGGCCATCGGCAACAGGATGGCGAGATGATCGTCATGGATGCCGTGGCGCCCCACGTACAGCGTCTGTTCATGCAATTACTGGCAGCGAAATTCCCGTTGCACAGCGCGCACGCCTTGACGTATTACGCCGGCGACGATGCGGCCTCCATGGCTGACAATAATAGCTCTGCCTTCAACGGCCGCCCCATCACCGGCGGCAGCAGTTGGTCGAAGCACGCTTACGGCGTCGCCATCGATATCAATCCTTTGCAAAACCCTTATCTGAGTCGCGCCGCCGATGGTCATTTGACGGTGCTGCCTGCCGCCAGTGCGGCGCAATTTACCGACCGCCGCACGCTACGCCCCGGCATGACCGAAACGATACGCGGCTTATTTGCCGATAACGGTTTTTTGGTATGGGGCGGCGACTGGCGGCAACCGATCGATTATCAGCATTTTGAAATCGGCGATCGGGCGTTTATTGAAAAGCTGGCCCGCGCCGACCCTAAGCGTGCAGCTCAGATGTTCGACCGCTATGTGCGTACTTATCAGGATTGCGTCGCGCTACGCACCAAGGACGCTGCGCGCCAAACGCAGTGTCTGGAAAAAACGATGCGCAGCGTTGATTAGGGCGTGTTACGAAATAAAGGGCGTCAGGCGGGCTATGGCGGATGGTTGTGCGCAGTGAGGTAAAGAAGGGAGGCCGCAGGCCGGAATGACACGAACGGAGTACAACCATCCGCCATAGCCCGCCTGACGCCCTTCATTTCGTAATACGCCCTAGCTTCAGTTAATTTTTGTCTGCGTTTTGATCACCTGCATCGCGCTGGCGATCAGGCCGCTCATATCGCCGAGATTGGCCGGCACGATAATCGAGTTGTTGGTTTTAGCCAGTTGGGAAAATGCGCTGACGTATTGCTCGGCGACCTTTAGATTCACCGCATCGATGCCACCCGGTTCACGGATCGCCGCAGCGGTTTTGCGGATCGCCTCGGCGCTGGCGGTGGCAATTGACAGAATCGCAGCAGCCTGGCCTTGGGCACGATTGATCGAGGCCTGCATCTCACCTTCCGATTTGGCGATCGATGCCGCCCGTTCACCGCTGGCGATATTGATCTGTTCCTGTTTGCGCCCTTCGGATGCAGCGATCAGCGCACGCTTCTCGCGTTCGGCTGTAATCTGCGCCTGCATTGCATGCAGAATTTCCTTGGGGGGCGTCAGATCTTTGATCTCGTAGCGCAGCACTTTGACGCCCCAGTTTTGCGCCGACTCGTCGATGGCATTGACGATCGTGATATTGATGTGATCGCGCTCTTCAAACGTTTTGTCGAGTTCCATTTTTCCGATCACAGAGCGCAGCGTTGTCTGCGCCAGTTGGGTGATTGCAGCGATGTAATTGGATGAGCCATACGAAGCGCGCATGGCATCGGTGACCTGAAAGTACAAAATGCCGTCCACGTTTAACTGGGTATTGTCACGCGTGATACAAACCTGCGGCGGCACGTCGAGTGGAATTTCTTTCAGAATATGTTTGTAAGCAACCCGATCGATAAAGGGCAAAACGATGTTCAGGCCGGGGCCGAGCGTCGCATGATATTTACCCAGCCGTTCTACTACCCACGCATGCTGTTGCGGCACGACTTTCACTGTTTTGACAATAAAAATAATGGCAATAAAAACGATGACGATGGAAATACTTCCGAACATGGCATTCTCCCGAATGTTTTAAGGTGTTGTGGTGTGATCGGTGGCACTGATGTCCGAGACAATCAGCCGGCTGCCGTGAATTTCGCGGATGAGGAATTGTCCTGCATGCGGCTGTGCGCCGGTTTCCAGATCGACGTCCCAGAGTGCGCCGCGATAAGGTACGCGGGCAACGTAGGCATTGCCGACACGCTGCCAGACATCGATTGCAATCAGTTGGCCGATATCCATCGATACGTTCGGATCGCGTTCGGCCGGTTCTTTTTTGCGCATTGTACCGAAGCGGCTGCGCCGTAAAGCAACGGTAGCGGCAATACCGATCGCAGCGGCAATGATCAGTTGCCATTCAAGCATCAGTCCGGCATACGCTGCAATGCCGCCGGCGGCCATGCCGAGCGCCAGCATCAGTAAATAAAACGTTCCGGTAAATAGCTCGGCACCGACCAGCACGCCGGTCAATAACATCCAAATCGCCCAGTCCGCCATTGCCGTTCCCTTATGGGTTTTTAGAAGCGTCAGTCTACTCTATTTGTTTTGCGTATCGATCACGTACTGATCGCATTCTTTATACGAAAAAAGCCAATCCGGCTTAACCGGATTGGCTTTTTTGAGCTTAATGACTAATGAAATATGGCTTATGCCATATCGATCAGGCTTTAATGATCTTGGCTAATTTCTGCCAGGTATCGATGATCGAATCTGGATTGAGCGACATCGATCCGATACCCTGCTCCACCAGCCATGCAGCGAAGTCAGGATGATCCGAAGGCCCCTGACCGCAGATGCCGACATATTTACCCTTGGCGTTGCAGGTCTTAATCACTTTCGACAACAACGCCAGCACAGCAGGATCGCGTTCGTCGAAATCGGCAGCCAGCAATTCCAGACCGGAATCGCGATCCAGTCCCAACGTCAATTGGGTCAGATCGTTGGAACCGATTGAAAAGCCATCGAAGTATTCCAGGAATTCCTCAGCCAGAATCGCGTTGGATGGCACCTCGCACATCATGATGACGCGCAGGCCGTTTTCGCCGCGACGCAAACCGTTCTTATCCAGTAAACCGAGGACTTTTTCAGCCTGGCCCAGCGTACGCACGAACGGCACCATGATTTCGACGTTGGACAGGCCCATGTCCTCGCGCACCCGCTTCATCGCCTGGCATTCCATTTCGAATGCTTCGGCAAAATCGGCCGACAAATAACGCGCCGCACCGCGGAAACCCAACATCGGATTTTCTTCGTCCGGCTCATAGCGCGAACCGCCGATCAGCTTCTTGTATTCATTCGATTTGAAATCGGATAAACGGACAATCACAGACTTAGGCCAGAACGCAGCGGCAATCGTCGCAATCCCTTCGGCCAGCTTGTCGACATAAAACGCCTTCGGCGAGGCATGGCCGCGTGCGACCGATTCAACCGCTTTCTTCAAGTCCGCATCGATGTTCGGATATTCCAGAATGGCACGTGGATGGACGCCGATATTGTTGTTGATAATGAACTCAAGACGCGCCAGACCGACGCCGCTGTTCGGAATCGACTGGAAATCGAACGCCAGTTGCGGGTTGCCGATATTCATCGTGATCTTCACCGGTATTTCCGGCAGTGCACCACGCGCCACTTCGGAAACTTCGGTTTCCAGCAAACCATCGTAAATCCGGCCTTCATCTCCCTCGGCGCACGATACCGTGACCAGCGTGCCGTCTTTAAGTATATCGGTGGCATCGCCGCAACCGACCACCGCCGGCACGCCCAGCTCACGCGCAATGATTGCCGCGTGACAGGTACGACCGCCGCGATTGGTGACGATTGCCGCCGCCCGTTTCATGACCGGTTCCCAGTTGGGATCGGTCATATCGGCCACCAGCACGTCGCCGGGCTGCACGCGTTCCATTTCAGACGCATCGCGGATCACCCGCACCGGACCGGCGCCGATCTTCTGACCGATGGCGCGACCCGACGCCAGCACATCGCCGGCCCCCTTGAGCTTGTAACGCTGTTGGACGTCGGTCTCTTTTTGCTGCGATTTAACGGTTTCTGGACGTGCCTGCAAGATGTACAACTTACCGTCGCGGCCGTCTTTACCCCACTCGATATCCATCGGACGCTGGTAATGCTTTTCGATGATCGTGGCGTATTTCGCCAGCTCGACGACTTCGGTGTCGTTGAGCGAATAGCGATTACGCATTTCGATCGGCACATCGACTGTTTTCACCGAACGGCCTGCTTTGGCTTCGCCGGTGAATTCCATTTTGATCAGTTTGGAGCCGATATTGCGCCGAATGATCGGTAGTTTGCCTTGCTCCAGCATTGGCTTGTGCACATAAAATTCATCTGGATTGACCGCACCCTGCACCACTGTTTCGCCCAGGCCGTAACTGGACGTAATGAAAACGACATCCTTGAAACCGGATTCGGTATCCAGCGTAAACATCACGCCGGCCGCCCCGATATCCGAACGCACCATGCGCTGCACGCCAGCCGACAGCGCGACTTCGGCATGCGTAAAGCCCTTGTGAACCCGATACGAGATAGCGCGATCGTTGTACAGCGAAGCGAACACATGTTTCATCGCTTCCAGTACGTTGTCGATGCCGACCACATTCAGAAATGTTTCCTGTTGCCCGGCAAAGGATGCATCCGGCAAATCTTCAGCAGTCGCGGAAGAGCGCACCGCAAACGACATCTCGCTTGAGGAATCGGCTACCAGTTTCTGATAATAATCGTTGATTTCCTGCGCCAGCCGCGGCTGGAACGGGGTATCGACGATCCACTGGCGAATCTCGCTGCCGGCCTGGGCCAGCGCGCGTACGTCTTCGATATCGAGCGTGCTGAGACGATCGGCAATGCGCTGCCCCAGCGGAGCACCGTCGCCGACGCTATGATCCAGAAAATCGCGAAATGCCTGTGCCGTGGTCGCAAAACCTCCCGGCACGCGTACACCAGCACCCGCCAGCTGACTGATCATTTCACCCAGTGATGCGTTTTTGCCGCCGACGGATTCAACATCCGTCATTCTCAAATTTTCAAAGGAGACTACGTAAGCGGCCCCCTGGGTAGCACCCATTTGCATTGCGTTGGACATAACAACCTCTAGTTTGATGATAGGAAATCTTCACATATGCCTCGCTGCGCGCCTGTTTTTGTTATTCTTTGCCACACGGCTGCTTAGGTTAATCGTTGCGTGCCATTTTACATGGCTGCATCTATTTTTTTCTCGGGACTCAGTTTTTTTTATTATTTACAGCCGACAACTATATGCGCGAAGCTATGACAAAACCTTTACCACTCGCCAATCGCACCGTCTTTTTTGTTTCCGACGGCACCGGCATTACTGCGGAAACCTTTGGCCATTCGGTGCTGACGCAGTTTCCGCTGCGCTTCAGGCAGGTGCGACTGCCGTTTATCGACACCATCCAGAAAGCCCACGACGCCACGCGCAAGATCAATGAGGCATTCGTCAACGACGGCTCCAAACCTATTGTCTTTTCAACACTAGTCAAAACCGAGCTGTCGCAGGTTATCCGGGCCGCCAACGCCAAGCATATGGATCTGATTCAGACCTTTGTCGAACCGTTAGAACAAGAGTTGAACATCAAGGCCAGCCATACGATCGGCGGCAGCCACAACACGGCCGATTCGGAAGAATACAAGAATCGCATCGAAGCGATTAATTTCTCACTGGCGCATGACGACGGCCAGTCCAACAAAAATCTGTCGGCTGCAGACGTGATTCTGGTCGGTGTATCGCGCTCCGGGAAAACGCCGACCAGCTTGTATCTGGCAATGCAATACGGTATCAAAGCGGCCAATTACCCATTGATTCCAGACGACTTCGAACGCGACAAACTGCCGAGTGGATTATTGCCCTATAAAAGCAAGATTTTCGGCCTGACAATTTCTGCCGACCGATTGGCGGCAGTGCGCAATGAACGCCGCCCAGGCAGTAAATACGCGTCGCTGGAAAGCTGTCGTTACGAAATAAATGAGGCAGAAAAAATGATGCGGCGCGAAGGCATACGCTGGATGTCATCGACAGCCAAGTCGATTGAGGAAATTGCTGCGACCATACTGCAGGAAATTAAAACCTAGAATGAGTTCTAGATATAGAGAAAGAGATAGAGATAAAAAAAATGCCCACTTACGTGGGCATTTCTCTTTTTAACTTGGCGGAGCGGACGGGACTCGAACCCGCGACCCCCGACGTGACAGGCCGGTATTCTAACCAACTGAACTACCACTCCTTGGTACTGCAGAACTAAACTTAAAATCTTGAATTTAGTCAATCCGACTGATCTGGTGGGTGCTGAGAGGCTCGAACTCCCGACCTACGCCTTGTAAGGGCGCCGCTCTACCAACTGAGCTAAGCACCCGCATCCTAGCAGTCGAACTCTTCGGCGTTTGTCACCACGCCGAAAGACGATTAGTTTACAGCATCTTTCAAACCTTTGCCAGGTTTAAATTTAGGAACTTTAGCTGCCTTGATCTTGATGGCCTCACCGGTACGAGGATTACGGCCGGTACGCGCAGCGCGCTTACCAACCGAAAATGTACCAAAACCAACCAAGGTCACTGAACCATTCTTTTTCAAAGTCTTTTTTACGGCACTGATCAATGCGTCCAGTGCACGGGTAGAAGCGGCTTTCGAAATTTCCGCTTCATTTGCGATATGCTCGATCAATTCGGTCTTGTTCACTTACGCCCCTTTTAACAATTGGTTGATATGAGTTCGGCTAGTGCATTTTCAGTCACCATCCGCATACTCGTTTTACTCACGCACTCCGTCGAGAGTAACGCAGAAAAAACTGCAAGGTGTATTAAACAAGCGGCAAAGCACGCTGTCAAGCGCTTTACAGCCCGATTCACATATAAAAATTTATTTCATGCCACGATAGGTCTAACAGGCTTCGAATTCTCAAAAAAAAACGCTCACGAAGAGCGTTTTTCTAAAGAGAGGATGTATCGCATAAAACCGCGGCCCCCCCCTCCTTTATGCAAAAATGATTTAATGCTTTACGACACTCGTGTCCGCGCCTTCCTTCGCTTTGGCTAAAGCAGGATCGACTTCAGCCTCATTCTCTATCAATTCAACCGGTTGACGTTCCAGCGCGACTTCCAGCGCTTTATCGATCCATCGCACTGGAATAATCTCAAGCTTGTTTTTTACGTTATCGGGAATCTCCGCAAGATCCTTGACGTTTTGCTCGGGAATCAGCACGGTTTTAACACCGCCGCGGTGCGCCGCAAGCAGCTTTTCTTTCAAGCCGCCGATTGGCAATACTTCGCCGCGCAACGTGATTTCACCGGTCATGGCAACATCCGCGCGCACCGGAATACCGGTAAAGATCGACACCAGCGCCACCGTCATCGCAACACCGGCCGAAGGACCGTCCTTCGGTGTAGCGCCTTCAGGAACGTGAATATGAATATCGCTCTTTTCGAAAACATCGCGCTTGATACCTAACTTGTTGGCTCTGCTGCGAACCACGGTGCGCGCCGCTTCGATCGATTCCTTCATCACATCGCCCAGCGTGCCGGTACGAATGATATTGCCCTTGCCAGGCATGGTCACAGCTTCGATCGTCAGCAAATCGCCGCCGACTTCGGTCCATGCCAGTCCGACTACTTGGCCGATCTGATTCTCTTTTTCCGCGATGCCGAAATCGAAAAGGCGCACGCCGAGGAACTTGTCGATGTTCTTCGAATTGACCGTCACTTTTTTCTCTTGCTTTTTCAGCAGCAGCATCTTCACTACCTTGCGGCAGATCTTGGAAATTTCACGCTCAAGCGAGCGTACACCGGCTTCACGGGTGTAATAACGAATGATGTCGCGAATAGCCGACTCGGCAATGCTGATTTCTTCCACCTTCAAACCATTGTTCTTGATTTGCTTCGGCAGCAGATAGCGTTGTGCGATGTTAATTTTTTCGTCTTCGGTATAACCCGACAGCCGAATAACTTCCATGCGGTCCAGCAGCGCCGGCGGAATATTGAAGGAGTTCGATGTCGCCACAAACATCACATCCGACAAATCGAAATCGACTTCGATGTAATGATCCGAAAACGTATGGTTCTGTTCTGGATCGAGCACCTCCAACAGCGCAGATGATGGATCGCCGCGGAAATCCATACCCAGCTTGTCGATTTCATCGAGCAGGAACAATGGATTACGCACACCGACCTTAGCCAGGCTCTGCAAAATCTTGCCTGGCATCGAACCGATATATGTGCGGCGATGGCCGCGAATCTCGGCTTCATCACGCACACCGCCCAAAGCCATCCTGACGAACTTGCGGTTGGTTGCATGCGCGATCGATTGGCCGAGCGAAGTCTTACCGACGCCAGGAGGTCCGACGAAACATAGAATCGGTGCTTTCAGCTTATCGACGCGTTGTTGCACGGCGAGGTATTCCAGAATGCGTTCCTTGACCTTGTCGAGGCCGTAATGATCGCCTTCGAGCACTTTTTCAGCGTTGCTCAACTCGTTGTTGACCTTGGATTTTTTCTTCCATGGCAGAGCGATCAGCGTATCGATGTAATTGCGCACCACAGTTGCCTCAGCAGACATCGGCGACATCAATTTGAGTTTTCTGAGTTCGCTTTGCGCTTTCTCGGACGCCTCTTTCGGCATCTTGGCGGCGACTATTTTCTTTTCCAACTCTTCCAGATCGGCGCCTTCTTCACCCTCGCCCAATTCTTTCTGGATCGCCTTGACCTGTTCGTTCAGATAATATTCGCGCTGCGATTTTTCCATCTGACGTTTAACGCGGCCACGGATACGCTTCTCGACTTGCAGGATGTCGAGCTCGCCTTCCAGCTGGCCGAGCAAATGCTCATGGCGCTTGGCCACATCGAAAATTTCCAGGATGACCTGCTTTTGTTCGAGCTTCAGCGGCAAATGCGCAGCAATGGTGTCGGCCAAGCGGCCGGCATCGTCGATGCCCGACAGCGAAGTCAGGATTTCAGGTGGAATCTTTTTGTTCAGTTTGACGTATTGATCGAACTGCTGAACGATGGTGCGGCGCATCGCTTCAACTTCCGACTCGTCGCCTGCTTCTGAATCAACAGGGGTCAAATCGGCGACGAAATGGGTATCGAGCTCACTGATGTGATGGATGCGCGCGCGCTGCACGCCTTCGACCAGCACTTTGACAGTGCCATCGGGCAATTTCAGCATTTGCAGGATATTGGCGACGCAACCTATCTCGTAGATATCGTCAGCAGAGGGTTCGTCCTTGGCGGCGGCCTTCTGAGCGGCGAGCATGATGCTCTTGCCCTGCTCCATTGCCGCTTCCAGCGCTTTGATGGACTTCGGACGCCCCACGAACAGTGGGATCACCATATGAGGGAAAACGACAACATCCCGTAACGGCAATAACGGCAGTTGCGTATGGTCAGGTAAGGTGGAGGTTGTCATAGCGAGCCTTATCAAAAATATCTATGAATGATGTTGGCGCGTGCGGCCAAAACACAAGCCCATATAGCAAGAAAATTAAATACTTTTACACAACTATTCGATTACACATAAAAAAGCCACCCACAATTGACTCTTGGGTGGCTTATCGATGCAAGCCAGCAATATAAAGCTAATCGTGCGGGATCATTGTAACGCTTTTACGCGATCCAACCTGTCAGCAATTTCCGGTCGAAGCGCCTCTTAACCTCCCGATACCTTGGCTTGTTCATGGTAAATCAACAACGGTTTGGCACCATTGGTAATCGTGCTTTCATCAATGACCACTTTGGCAACATTTTGTTGATTCGGCAATTCATACATCACGTCCAGTAAGGCTTGCTCCAGAATCGAGCGCAGCCCGCGTGCACCGGTTTTGCGGGCCAATGCCTTTTTAGCAATAGCATCCAGACCAGCCGGACGAATTTCGAGCTCCGCGCCTTCCATTTGCAACAGCTTGGAGTATTGCTTGATCAGCGCATTCTTCGGTTCCAGTAAAATCTGGATCAGCGCAGCTTCGTTGAGTTCATTGAGTGTGGCAACCACCGGTAAGCGGCCGACCAACTCAGGAATCAGACCGAATTTGATCAAATCTTCAGGTTCTGTGGCCAGTAATACATCGCCTGCTGTACGTTGCGCCTGGCTCTTGACGTTGGCCGAGAAGCCGATGCCGCTCTTTTCCGAGCGTTCGGAAATAATCTTGGTCAGGCCGTCAAACGCGCCACCGCAGATAAACATGATATTGGTGGTATCGATCTGCACAAAATCCTGGTTGGGATGCTTGCGCCCCCCTTGCGGAGGCACCGAAGCCATCGTGCCTTCAATCAGTTTCAACAGCGCTTGCTGCACGCCTTCGCCCGACACATCGCGGGTAATCGAAGGGTTATCCGATTTACGGGAGATTTTATCGATTTCATCGATATAAACGATACCGCGCTGCGCTTTTTCAACATCGTAATTACAGTTTTGCAACAGCTTCTGAATAATGTTCTCAACATCTTCACCGACATAGCCGGCTTCAGTCAGTGTGGTTGCATCTGCAATCACGAACGGCACGTTCAACATGCGGGCCAGTGTCTGCGCCAACAGGGTTTTACCCGATCCGGTCGGACCTACCAGCAGGATATTACTCTTGGCAAGTTCGACATCATCCTTATTGCCCAGGTGTTTGAGACGTTTGTAATGATTGTAGACGGCCACCGACAGGATGCGCTTGGCATTTTCCTGACCGATCACGTACTGATCCAGTAGCTCGGTGATCTCCATCGGTGTGGGCAAATCGGATTTTGCGTCGGAGACCGAACTCAGCGTCGAAATTTCATCGCGAATGATGTCATTGCACAGATCGATGCATTCATCGCAAATGAACACAGAAGGACCCGCAATCAGCTTTTTCACCTCATGCTGGCTCTTGCCGCAAAATGAGCAATACAATAATTTCTCGCCACTTGAAGTTTTTTTATCAGACATATTTGCAATTAAAAAGGATATTGATTTGATCTTACCCGCGAATTACGCTGCCGTCATCGCTTCGCATGGAATGCGGTGGGCCTGCAGCCATAACTTTGCAACAACCTTGGCAACAAGGTCACGCAGTATCTATCGTCCGGCAACGTCATTTGTACAGCACTGAGCGCAGTATAAGATATCTCCGACCCATCGACAGCGTAAAAATGTATCCAAAAAGAAATGCCCAAACTCGTTACGTTCGGGCATTTCGGATACTTTTTGCCTCTTTTGCGCGATTACTCGCGGTTGGTCAGCACTTTATCGATCAGTCCGTACTCTGCGGCAGCATCGGCCGACATGAAATTATCGCGGTCCGTATCCTTGCCGATTTGATCGATCGAACGACCGGTCTTTTCTGCCAGAATTGCATTCAGTCGTTCACGCAAATAAAGAATCTCACGCGCCTGGATTTCAATATCGGAAGCCTGCCCTTGCGCGCCGCCCAAAGGTTGGTGAATCATGATGCGGGAATTCGGCAGCGAGAAGCGTTTGCCTTTAGCGCCGGCAGCCAGCAAAAATGCCCCCATCGACGCAGCCAGACCGGTACATAAGGTCGACACATCGGGCTTGATGAATTGCATGGTGTCGAAAATCGCCATGCCGGCAGAAACCGACCCGCCCGGCGAATTGATGTACAAAGAGATGTCCTTGTCTGGATTTTCGCTTTCCAGGAACAGCATCTGCGCCACAATCAGGTTTGCACTCATGTCGTTGACAGGGCCCACCAGGAAAATCACGCGCTCCTTCAGCAGGCGCGAATAAATATCGTAAGCACGTTCGCCGCGGCCGCTTTGCTCAACCACCATCGGCACCAGGCCGAGCATGTCAGTATCCAACGCAGAGTGTCGTATCAAGCTTGTCATTTACTTTCCTTATGCCGTCAGTGCCAGCTTATGCTTGGGCGTTATTGCCCATCAGCTCATCAAATGCCAGCGATTTTTCGGTGACCTTGGATTTGCCCAGAACGTAATTGACGACGTTTTCTTCCAAAACAAGAGCTTCGACTTCAGCCAGACGGCTACGGTCGCTGAAATAATATTTCAGTACTTGCTGTGGATCTTCATAGCTTTGTGCAAAGTCTTCAACTTGCGCCTTGACTTGCTCCGGCGTCGCTTCCAGTTTGTTGACTTTGACGACCTCAGCCAAAATCAAACCCAGACGAACACGACGTTCTGCCTGCGCCTTGAACATTTCCTTAGGCAACTCGACTTCCTTCGGATTCATCCCGCGCTGCGCCATATCCTGACGGGTCATTTCAGCCAGCCGCTCGACGTCTTGATCGACCAGCGCCTTCGGTACTTCCAGTTCGCAGATTTTGATCAGCGCATCCATGACGCTGTCTTTAGTCTTAGCCTTGACGCGTGTGCTGACTTCGCGTTCCAGATTCTTTTTGATGTCTTCGCGCATTTTGGTCAGATCGCCGTCTTCGATACCCAGCGATTTGGCGAATTCAGCGTCGACTTCAGGCATGTGCGGCCATTCGATCTGCTTCAATGTAATCGTAAATTCAGCCGTTTTTCCGGCGACGTCCTTGCCATGGTAATCGGCAGGAAACGGCAGCGGGAAAGTCTTCGCTTGGCCGACTGTCAAACCGACCACGGCCGCTTCGAACTCAGGCAGCATGCGGCCTTCACCCAATACGAACGGATAGTTATCGGCCTTGCCGCCCTGAAATTCAACGCCGTCGATCTTGCCGACGAAATCGATCGTCACGCGATCGCCGTTCTTGGCTGCTGTATCGCTGCCGCCATCGCCGTGATCGCTTTGCTCGCCCTTGACGTGATAATGCACGCGTTGCTTGCGCAGGATATCGATGGTTTTGTCGATTTCGGTATCGGATACGGCCGATTTGGTTTTTTCGACTTCAGCGCCGGACAGATCGCCGATCACAACCTCTGGATACACTTCAAACGTCGCATCGAAGGTGACAACGCCTTCTGCGGCGCCATCGTTGGTTTTCGGTTGAATGTTCGGATAACCAGCCACGCGCAGATTGCTTTGCGTGACGGCATCGGTGAAGCTTTGGCCGATTTTGTCGTTCAGGACTTCGGATTCGACTTGATAGCCATATTGGGCAGCGACCATTTTCATCGGCACTTTACCAGTACGGAAACCCGGCGCCTTGACGGTGCGGGCGCGCACTTTCAGGCGCTTTTCTACTTCCGCTTGCACTTCGGACATTGGGAAAGTAAGCGTAATGCGGCGCTCAAGTTTGCTCAGGGTTTCAACTGCTGTTGCCATGTGACTCGTCCAAGAAATTAAAAAATTCGGTGGTACAACAAGAACGTGAACCGGACGTGAACCGGCTATCCGCTACGGCGCCACGTTGTTGCCGCCGCGCCACGTCCTCTCGCGCTAAAGTCCGATATTCTATACGCAAATCAGATCGTTGCGCCAAAACCCCGGCCGCTGCGAAGCAATTAGAACGCATTTCATCAATAGACATAAGCGCGAATGGCCCATCACAGCAAAATATTCGGCGCTGAACCCATTTTGAAGCCGGGAAATAATTGTTGCAGCGCTGCGTCATTGACGCGCATGTGTTGCTGCGCCAACACTGCCAGTACGGTCCGAAAATCCGTGGTAATAGCCAAATCGCGGCCTTCGTTCAAGGCCGCAGGCGTCACACCCGGCCAGTCGCCATAAATCCGGCGTCCCCGCACATTGCCGCCGAGCAGCCAGATCGCATTTCCGTGCCCGTGATCGGTGCCGCCGTTACCGTTTTCGCGGAAAGTGCGGCCGAATTCGGAGATGACGACAATCACCGTATCGTTAAATGCCGGCCCAAGCTCGGTGGCCAGCGTCGCCAATCCTTGCGACAACGGCGTCAACCGGTTGGCCAATTGACCAGTACCGTTGCCTTGATTGATATGCGTGTCCCAGCCGCCGACGGCCAAAAAGCTGAGCCGGATGCGCGGATCGCCACGCATCAAGCGGCCCAGTCTGGCGGTATCGACCGATAAGCCGTTCGGCAACGGCGCGCCATTATCGGCAACGCGCTGCTCTTCAGTCATTTCGGCCATCAAGGTCTGGCGGGCTGCCAGGCCATCCTGATAAGTCTTGCCCAGCATCGGGTCTTGCGCGTACAAAGCGCCGAAAGCCCGATTCACGGCAGGTTGATCCAGCACCGTGCGCTGCGTCGCATTACGTCCGGTCGGCATATTCGCCACGGCCTGCGGACCGGTCAAAATCCGCGGCAAGGTCTCGCCGACCGTCAAGGCCCGTATCGGCGAATCCGTGCGCGGCAAGTCGCCGAGCATACGATTGAGCCAACCGTCGTGAACCGTATGTTGTCCCGGCGTACCGAGTTCCATGTAATCCTGGGCTTCAAAATGGGACCGCGAGGGGTCCGGCGAACCAGCGGCATGCACAAATGCCAGTTGGCCGCTCTCCCAATAGGGATGCAACGCGCGCATTGCAGGGTGCAGTCCGAAATAACCGGTCAAATCGATCACGCCATTCTCACTGCCCGGCTGCGCCACGGCGATGGTCGGACGCGCTTGATAATAAGCCTGATCGCCATGGGGAACGACCACATTCAGGCCATCGACCGCGCCGCGCAAAAACACCACAACCATGCGTGAAGCGCCATCGCCGGCAACGCGCGGCCGCGGCCGCGCGTTGCCATAGGAAAGTACCGCCTCGGCGCTGCTGTTTTGAGCCTGCGACGATGTCGATACGACCGCGCAACCGCTCAGGCCGATCGGAATCAGCAACGCCCCCGCTGCGCCGCCGCCAAGGTATCGAATGAATTCGCGACGATCGATCATCATGCTCTCCTGAACTTGACTTAACTTAGCTTAACGCTTCATAAATCCGGGCGATCCCAGAATCAGACTCGCTTGCGTGGCGCGCGGCGCGGCGTCGATCTGCCCCAGCACCGATGCGGAAAACATCGGCCCCAGTGTTTGCAGCAATTGCTGCGGATCGGGTGCCGGCTGCGGCTGCGCCGTCTGCGCAACGCCGGCATCCCGTGCAATCGGCGTCTTGCCACTGCCCAAAGTACTGGCGAAATTGATGCGCCGCAAAATCGCGTCTGGATTGAGCCAGGCCGATTCTGCGTAGTTATAGCCTTCCGGCGTCAACCAGCCATATAACGGCATACCGAGTTGATACAGTGTATTTTCGACCGGTTTGACATTGCGCAGCGGCGTGGCAGTCGCGCGCAAGCTCGATATGACGTATTGATAAGGGGTCTTGAATTGGGTCTGATAATTTTTCCGGGACCAGAATTGCGGGCTGTCGAATAACACCTGCAGCACTGCTTTGATATCGCCGTTACTACTTTGAAAGCGTCGGGCCAGTTGATCGACCAGCACCGGATCGGGCTGATCGGATACGAAATATTCCACTA